>JBAUOO010000155.1:0-35982 GCA_049579785.1 Steroidobacteraceae bacterium | reverse complement strand
GGACCGCCCCGAGCCGCGCACGAATGAAGCTCACCGCCAGGTCGGCGAGCGCGAGCCCCGCCGCTCCGCCGATCATGAGCAACAGCACCGACTCGGCGAGCACCAGGGCAAGCACGCTGCGGTTGGAGAACCCGATCGTCTTCAGGATCGCAAGCTCCGGAATGCGCTCGCGCACCGCCTGCGCCATGGTGTTGCCCGTGAGCAGGACGAGGGTAAAGAACACCGCGCCCATGATCGAGCCCACGATGAGTCCGATGTTGGCGAACTGACTGGCGAAGGTGGTCTGGAAGGCATCCTCGCTCTGCGTCTTGGTCTCATGATCGGAATTGGCCGAGAGGGCATCGATCGCAGCGGCGAGGCGATCGGCGTCCTTCGGCTGCGCGATCTTCTCGACGTACCAGCCCACTTTGCCGTTGCCGAACGCGCGCGCCTCATCGAAGTACTGCCAGTGGAAGAAGAGCGCATTTTCCTGCTGCTTCTCGCTCCGATTGGCCACGTGGTAGATGCCGACGAGGTCGAACGTCCAGGTATTCGAGCCGCTCTTTTGCGGAAAGATCGTCGCCTGCAGCGGGATCTGATCGCCGATCTTCCAATGGAAGTGCTCGGCGAGGCTCGCCCCCACGACCGCGCCTGTTCGAGTCTGCTGGAAAGCCTTCAGCTCGCCGGCGGGCAGCTTGAACTCCGGATAGACGTCGAACAGATTCGGCGACACCGCCTCGTTGGCGAAGAAGTTCTTCGGGTCCTGGTAGATGCCGCCGAACCAGTTGATGTAGGCCACCTCGCTCACCCCGGGCACCGCCTGGATGCGCGTGTAGATGCTCTTCGGCAGCTCCATCATGAAGCTGACCTTGGAGATGGTGATGAGGCGGCTCGCCCCCGCGACGCTGTGTCCCGCGGAGGCAAACGCATCGCGCACCGAGTTGAGCAGGCCAAACAGCAGAAACGCGGCCAACACGGAAAGCAGCGTGAACACCGTGCGGGTCTTGCGCCTGAAGAGCGCCGACCAGACGAGACCCCAGTATTTCACGAGGCCGCCTGCGCCACCGCCTCCGCCGTCTCGACCAGTGTGCCCTTGTCGAGGTGCAGCGTATGGGTCGCGTACTCGGCCGCCTTCGGATCGTGAGTGACCATGACGATGGTCTTGGCGTGCTCGCGATTGAGGCGCTGCAGCAGCGTCAACACCTCCACCGCCGATTGCCGGTCGAGATCACCCGTCGGCTCATCGCACACGAGCAGCGTCGGATCGGAGACGATGGCGCGTGCGATGGCGACCCGCTGCTGTTGTCCGCCGGAGAGCTCACCGGGCTTGTGAGAGGCGCGGTCGGCGAGCCCGACGAGCTCGAGGGCGACGCTGGCGTGGCTGCGGCGCTTCGCCGCCGGGAGCTTGGTGAGCAGCAGCGGCAGCTCGACGTTCTTCGCCGCCGACAGCATCGGCAGCAGGTTGTAGAACTGAAAGACGAAGCCGACGTGGCCCGCCCGCCAGCGCGCGAGCGCGCTCTGGCCCAAGCGGTCGATCCGCTGTCCGCCGACGCTGATGGTGCCGTCGGTGGGCGAGTCGAGGCCGCCGATCAGGTTGAGCAGCGTCGTCTTGCCCGAGCCCGAGGGTCCCATGAGGGCGAGAAAGTCGCCCTGGGCGATGTCGAGATTGACGTGGTGCAGCACTTCCAGCTTCTGCTTGCCGCGTACATAGACTTTGCTCAGGTTGCGGATCTCGACCAGCGGGCTCATGGCGACTCCTCCCGTTGCGGCGGAAAATTCACTTGTCTCGAGCGCGGATCCGAGGATCTCGCATCGAACGGCGCACACTGAAGTGCGGCTCATCACCCATTGATGTGACAGTTGTCACCCCGAGCAGTCCCTACCCCTGCTCGGACTTCACGGCGATGCGCGCGCCATCCTCGAGGCGCTCGGGCGGCGATTGCACGATGGCCGTGCCGCTGGCGATTCCCTGCACGGCGCGCAAATCTCCCTGACTGGCGCCAGGCGTGACGGATGCGGCGTGCGCCCTGTCCCCCTGGACCACGAATACGACCGGGTGCCCGTCGCGCTGTACGACGGCCGACGCGGGTACCCACACGGTGCCGGCTGGCAGTGACGCGGCGATGCCGTCCGCCTCCCCCGCAGCGGCCTGCAGAAACGACACGCGCACCCCCATGTCGGGCAGGATGCGCGGGTCGAGCTTCTGGAATGCCACGCGCACCTTCACCGTCGCCTTGCTCCGGTCGGCCGTCGGCACGATGGCGATCACATGGGCCGGGATATTCCAGTCGGGATAGGCATCGAGCACCGCCACGGCCGGTTGGTCGCGCTTCACCCGGTGGATGTAGGCCTCGTTCACATCAACGTCGACCTCGAGCGAGCTCATATCGACGATGGTCGCAACGCCGGCCGCCTCAAAGGTGCCACCGCCAAAAATGGGCGAGATGAAGTCGCCGACCTGGGCGGCCTTGGCGATCACCACCCCTGAGAACGGCGCCTCCACGACGGTGTAATTCTCCTGCACTTGCGCCGCCTGCACGCCCGCTTGCGCCGACTCGACCTGGCGTTGCTGCGTTTTCACCTGGGCGGCCATTGTGACCGCGAGCGTGCGGGCGGTCTCGAAATCCTGCTCCGACACGAGGTGCTGGCCGATGAGGGCCTGATCACGGGCGAAATCGCGCTGGTCCTGAGTGAGCTGCACCTGGTACTGGCTCAGCTGCGCCTGGGCGGCTGCCAGCTGTGCTTTGGCCTGATCCAAGGCGGCACGCTGGACGCTGTCGTCCAATCGCGCCAGCACCTGCCCGCGACGAACATGCTCGCCTTCGTCGAAGTACACGTGGGACACCTGACCGGCGATTTGCGAGGAGACCGTCGCCTCGCGCTCCGCGGTGACGTAGCCCGTGGCCTGCAGGATGGCGGTGGGCGCGGCGGCCGCCGATGCACCGATTGCCGTCGCCTCGCTCACCTCGATCGCGCTGTTGCGGATGAGAAGGAGCGCCGCCGCGGCGATCGCGGCGACGGCGATCAGGGCGGCCCACAGCCACCACGTGCGATGTCCTGGTGCCACCTCCTCGCGGTCCGAGCGATCGATCCTGAGCTGATGGAGCAGGTGAGCCTTTTCGGTTTCAGGTGCCATCTGGGCTTCTGGGCCCTCTCTTCACGCCGGGAATTCCCCTACCGGATACGGCACCCGATCGGTGACGAAGGTCAGGTACTCGATGATTTGCTTAGTATAGCGCGCGAGGCCGCCCCCGAAGCGGGCCAACTCCGCGCTGACGTGGCCGGAGAAGAGGCGCGCGAGCAGCTGTGCGATCGCGGTGACGGCGAGGGTCCAACTCACGATCCAGAAAACCACCGCGAAGAGCAGCATGTACAGGACGCGGACCCCGAGATCACCGGTCGGCGGCCGCTCGACCGGTTGTGGAACGCCACTCATCGACCCCTCCCCTGCTCGAGCCTGAATTCTGAATTCTTTACCCCGAGACGATCTCTGCCATCAGTCGCCGTGCCTGCCCGAAATGCGGCGCGACGAGCAGCGCCCGCTCGAGCACGTTGCGCGCGGCGATCGCATCGCCGCGCGTCAGATAATCACGCGCGAGGCCGGTGAAGGCATCGGCGGCGCCCCACGCGGGCACTGTGCGCGCTGCCGCGTCCTGTTCCTCGAACGCTCCCACGGCTCGCTTGAGCAGCGTAAATGCCTGCTGACTGTTGCCGCCGAAGAACTTCGGGCGGTCGCGGGCACCTTCGGCGCCGAGCAGCAGCACGCGCGGGTTGTCCGGGGCGAGCTTCAGGGCCTTCTCGATTCGAGCGAGACTGAGCGGTGCCGCGAGCGGCGAGCGCCAGGGGTCGAGACGGCTTTGCAACGCCAGACAGGCCGACTGCAGCGCGAGCGCCTCGGCCGAGCCGGGGTCGAGCACGAGCGCTTGATCGAGCCGATCGACGCAACGCTCGGTGAAGGGCCAGGCCCGCGTCTCGTTGCCTTTCGCGAGCAGCACCAGTCGGTAGTCGAGAAGCGCGGCGTAGTAGCTGCGCCATTCCTCATCCCGAGCATCGCCGTGCCCGGGGCTGCGGTCGACCGCGAGCGACACGGCCATCGCCTGCAAGCCGCCCGCGTTCTGCTGGAAATAGCGGCTCTCGATGCGCCGCTCGATCTGCATCCAGTACGCACCCGGCTGCGGCACGGCGGCGGAGGCTGTGACCGGGGCAAGAGGAGCCGCGAACGCCGGTGCCGCCGCGAGCAGGACGAGGAGAACGGTAGAATGCGCCCCAACCATGGCTGAGAACGATAGCACACGGCTGCGGCCGCTCATCGATATCGGGATCAATCTGACGCACGACAGCTACGACTGCGACCGCGACGCGGTGATTGCGCGCGCCGAGGCGGCGGGTGTCGTACAGATGATCGTCACGGGCTCTTGCGCCGCGAGCTCCGGCGCTGCGATCTCACTCGCGCGACAACATCCCGGGAAGCTCTTCGCGACCGCGGGTGTGCATCCCCATCACGCCACGGAGCTGACCGCCGCCGTCTTTGCGGCGCTGCGCGAGCTGGCGCTCGAGCCGCAAGTCGTCGCGGTGGGAGAGTGCGGACTCGATTATTACCGCAACTATTCACCCCGCGCGTCCCAACAGGAGGCGTTCCATCGCCAGCTCGAGCTTGCCGGCGAGTCCGGCAAGCCCGTGTTTCTTCACCAGCGTGAGGCGCACGAGGACTTCATCGCCATCCTGCGCGAGCACAGCTCGGCGCTCGCCGGCGGCGTGGCGCACTGCTTCACCGGTGGCGCCGCGGAGCTCGAGGGTTACCTCGAGCTCGGCCTTGCAATCGGCATTACCGGTTGGATCTGCGACGAGCGCCGCGGCTCGCACCTGCTTAAGCTCGTGCAGCGCATTCCGGGCGATCGGCTGCTCCTCGAGACCGACGGTCCGTATCTGCTGCCGCGGGATCTGACTCCAAAGCCGGCCTCGCGCCGCAACGAGCCGGTGTATCTTCCGCACGTTGCCGCCGTCGTGGCCCGAGCGCGCGCAGAGCCGCCCGAGTCGCTGGCGCGATCGAGCACCGAGGCCGCGCGCAGAGTCTTCCGCTTACCGCGAATTGACGCTAACTGACGATTATAATTGGCTGAATTTATAAGAGAATTATCCATGGACCTCGAGCAACTCCGTGCCTCGATTGCCGCGACCTGGCGAAGCTCCATCCTCGAGCGCCTCACCGCGTACGTGCGCATCCCGAACAAATCGCCGACGTTCGACCCCGCCTGGGAAGCCAACGGGCACATGAATGCTGCCGTGCAGCTGATGGCCGACTGGTGCCGCGCGCAGCCGGTTCCCGGCATGCGGGTCGAGGTCCGAAGACTCAGCGGCCGTACGCCTTTGCTCCTCATCGACGTTCCCGGCGAGCTTGCGGGCTCGGTGCTCCTCTACGGCCATCTCGACAAGCAGCCGGAATTCACCGGGTGGCACCCGGGGCTTGGCCCGTGGGCGCCGGTGCTGCGCGAAGGGAAGCTCTATGGACGTGGCGCAGCTGACGATGGCTATGCGGTCTTCAGTTCCCTCACCGCGATCGCAGCGCTCAAGGCGCAGCACGTCGCGCTTCCGCGCTGTGTGGTCCTCATCGAGGCTTCGGAGGAGAGCGGCAGCGTCGATCTGCCGGCGCATCTGGAGGTGCTGGGGGATGCGATCGGGGATCCCTCGCTCGTGGTCTGTCTCGATGCCGAGTGCGGCAACTACGATCAGCTCTGGTGCACCACCTCGCTTCGCGGCAATCTCGTCGGCCTCCTGCAGGTTCGGGTGCTCGAAGAGGGCGTGCATTCCGGGATGGCGAGCGGCATCGCCCCGACACCCTTTCGCATCCTCGAGCAGCTCCTCGCCCGTCTCGAGAGCCCGATCAACGGGGGACTGATGCTCGATGCGCTATCGGTGGCGATCCCGAAGGACCGCCGCGCGCAGATCGAGGCCGCGGCGCGCGTGCTGGGTGAGTCCGTCGCCGGCAAGCTTCCCTGGGCCTCGGGCGTACGAGCGGTCTCCAACGACCCCGTTGAGCTTCTCATCAACAGTACCTGGAAGGCGGCTCTGGCAGTGACGGGCGCCGACGGCATGCCGCCCACGATCTCGGCCGGCAACGTGCTGCTGCCCGCACTCACGTTGAAGCTCTCGCTGCGTCTGCCGCCGACCTGCGATCCGGCCCGCGCCGCCCGCGCCGTCAAGGAGGCGCTGGAGCACAGTCCCCCGTATGGCGCTCAGGTGCGGTTCGAGTCCGGATCGGCCACCGCCGGGTGGAACGCCCCGGCCTTTGCGCCCTGGCTCGAGGAGTCCATCATGCGCGCCTCCCGTCGGATCTTCGGGCCCGAGGCCGTTCACGTCGGATGCGGCGGCACCATTCCTTTCATGGGCATGCTCGGCGAGCGCTTCCCGCGAACGCAGTTCTTCATCACCGGCGTCCTGGGACCCCACTCCAATGCCCACGGCCCGAACGAATTCCTGCATCTCGATTACGCCGAGAAGCTCACTGCCTGCGTCTCTCTGGTTCTGGCGGATCACGCGCGGGCGGTGCAAGGATGACTAGCGCATGTGCGCCATGTAGCTCGGCTTCACGGCGCTCCTGATCCTCTCCCACCCCTGCCGCAAGGCGTCCGTCGCCGGCTCGTGCTCCATCGGCGGAAACTCCGCCCGCAGCGCATCGATCATCAAGGTCCACTTGGGGAGTCCCTTGGGGAACTTCCCGCGCCGGGTAAAGACCACCCTGCCCTCGACCGGCACCTCCCCGGCAATGGCCTTGACCGCCGCGATCCGGTCGTAGAGGCCACTTTGCGGATTGGTAAAAGTGAAGCGCCGCGGGCCATCCATCACGGTCCAGTCCGCCATCTGGTCGCCACCGAAGATGTTGCCCTGCACATCGCGCAGGTCGATCACGAGCACCCCGCGCGGGGTGAGCAGCAGGAAATCGACGTGAAACCCAGCGCCCATTCCATCCGGCACGAGCACATCCACCACGTGATCCGATCCGGCCGCGGTCACCGCCAGGCGCAGCAACTTGCGGGCGCGGTACTGGCGATACCAACGCCAGAGCCACGAGATTCCAAAGCCCGCTGCGGCGGCGAGTGCGATCAGAACCCATGCCGTAGCCGGCAGCTTCTCGATCTCATCCACGTCGATGACCCTCGGTTAGCCCGCCGTCCGCAGTGCATCCCGGAGCGAGGCCAGGTCGGCATCGATCTCCGTAAACTCGGTGGGGCGGGCGAACAGTTTAGCCAGCGATTCCGGCATCGGCACCTCGCGCCCGATCAGCGGCGCCACGATCTCGCGGAACTTCGCGGGATGAGCGGTGGCCACCAGCACCCAGCGTCCGCTCTCACGCCGCTCGGGCGGCAGACGCGCATACGCCTCGGCGGCGGTGGCGGTATGCGGGCACCAGATCTGGCCGAGCTCGTCGTGGGCGCTGCGGATTCGCCTGCGGATGGCCTCATCCTCCACGCTGCAGGCGCTTACCGCCGAGCGTAGGTCGCCGAGCGCCGGATAAAGAGCGCGCAGGCGTTCCATGTTGCTCGGATTGCCGACGTCCATGGCGGAAGCGACGGTGGCGATACTGGCGCGCGGACGCCACTCGCCCGTGTCGAGAAAATCCGGCACGGTGCGATTGGCGTTGTGCGCCAGCACGACATCCGCGATCGGGAGCCCCAGCTTGCGTGCCCAGATGCAAGCCACGGCGTTGCCGAGATTACCGCTCGGCACGATGAAAGAGGCGCGCTCGCCATGGCGCCTGAACACCGCGAGGCTCGCCGCGGCGTAGTACACCGTCTGCGGCAGCAGTCGGCCGAGATTGATGCTGTTGGCCGAGGAGAGCGAGCGCTCTTGCTGCCACCGGGGGTCGAGGAACGCCTGCTTGACGAGCCGCTGACAGTCATCGAAGGTCCCGCGCACGGAAAAGGATCGTACGTTACTGCCCGCCCAGCAGGTGAGCTGCCGCTCCTGGGTGGGCGAGACGAGCCCCTTGGGAAAGAGTACGGCCACCTCGATACCGGGCCGGCCGTGGAACGCCGCCGCGACGGCGCCGCCGGTATCGCCCGAGGTGGCGACGAGGATCGTGAGAGGACGGGAGTCGGGACCGCGCAGGCGCGAGAGGCATGCGGCGAGAAACCGTGCGCCGAAGTCCTTGAAGGCCGCGGTCGGTCCGTGAAAGAGCTCGAGCACCGCGAGCCGCTCGCTGTTAGCGAGCGCCACGATGGGCGCCGGGAAGTCGAACGCTTCCGCGCTGATCGCCGGGAGCGAGGCGAGGAGCGGATCGCCTTCGAGGAACGGGGTGAGGAGCTTCGTGCCGAGGCTCGAGAGAATCTCCCGCGATCCACAGGTGCCCGCCGCGAAGCGGGGCCATTCAGTGGGCACGTAGAGCCCGCCATCGGGTGCGAGTCCCTGCGCGAGGGCCTCACCGAACCCGACGGTGAGCTCCGCATGACGTGTGCTCCTGAAGCGCATCACGCTCATCGGTCAGCCCGAATCGATCACGCGGGCGCCCTCGCCGCCAATATCGACCAGCCACTCATCGATGCGGATCGAGCCGGTGGCGAACTCCCGGCGCATCGCCTCGAGCACCCCGTGAGCGTCTTTCGCCAGCGCCCAGGCGAAAAGCGTCGGCCCGGCTCCGGAGATCGAGCAGCCGAGCGCGCCGGCCTGCATCGCCGCGAGCCGCACCGACTGAAAGCCCGGGATCAACGCCTGGCGCTGCGGCTCGATGACCACGTCCTCGAAGGAGGCGCGGATCATGTCGAGATCGTTGGTATAGCAGCCGGAGATGAAGCCGGCGAGATTGGCCGTCTGCCAGACGAAGTCGGACAGCTCGACGCTGCGCCTCAAGATCGCGCGCGCCTGCCGGGTCGAGAGGAACATATGGGGGTGCACGATGACGGCGCGCACGCCCTCGGGCACCGGAATCTGCTTGACCCGGGGATGATCGATTCCGACGGTGAGCACGAGCCCGCCGAAGAGCGAGGGCGCGATGTTATCGACGTGCAGCGAGCCGCTCGCGACCGCCTCACCCTGCATGGCGAACTTCAGCAGCTCGAGCTTGCCGCAGGGTTGTCGCAGAAGCGCGTTGGCCGCCACCACAGCTCCCACGGCCGAGGCCGCCGAGCCCCCGAGCCCGGAGCCGAGCGGAATTCCCTTATCGATGCGCATCGCGAAGCCGAACCCCGGCTGCAGCGCCTCCTGCATGGCGAGCAGCGCCCGACCGGCGGTGTTCTGCGCTGGGTCGGTCGGCAGCTTTCCCGCCACACCGGTGATGTCGGTGATCGTGACCCCTCTTGCCTCGGTGCGGCTCACCGACACCCGATCCCCGAGCGCGGCCACCGAGAACCCGAGGATGTCGAAGCCGATCGCGACGTTGCCGACCGATGCGGGGGCGAAGGCGGTGGCCGAGCGCGGCGGCACGCTCAAAGCCGCGCTCCGAGGTAGGCCGCGAGTCGCAGCAGGTCGGCGAAAACGCCGCCGGCCGTCACTTCGGGCCCAGCCCCCGGCCCCTGGACGATGAGCGGATTGTCGCAGTAGCGGCGCGTGGCGAAGCGCACCACGTTGTCGGTGAGCGCGATGTTGGCGAAAGGATGCTTGACCTCGAGCTCGATGAGTCCGACGCTCGCGTTGCCATCGCAGGTCAGCCGGCCGACGTAACGCAGCACCTTGCCGCGAGCGCGGGCGCTCTCGAGCCGCTCGCGCATCGGTCCATCGTGCCGCGGCAGGCGCGCCATGAACTCCTCGATGGAGCCGCTCTCGAGCCCGGCGGGCACGAGACTCTCGATGGTGACGTCGGCAAGCTCGAGCTCGAGGCCCATCTCGCGCCCGAGGATGATGAGCTTGCGGGCGACGTCGAGGCCCGAGAGGTCATCGCGCGGATCGGGCTCGGTGTAGCCGCGCTGGCGTGCATCGCGCACGATCTCGGAGAAGGCCGTGCGGCCGTCGTAGATGTTGAAGAGATAGGCCAGCGTGCCGGAGAAAATCCCCTCGACGCTCGTGATCTCATCGCCGGTCTCCCGCAGGTCACGCAAGGTGTGCACCACGGGCAGTCCCGCGCCCACGGTGGCCTCGTAGAGGTAGTGGGCGCTGCCGGCGCGGCGCGCCTCGCGCATGGCGCGGTAATAGGCGAGGTCCGCGCTGTTGGCTTTCTTGTTGGGTGTCACGACGTGCGTGCCGGCGCCGAGCCATTCGGCGTACCGGCCGGCGACCGCGGCGCTCGCCGTGCAGTCGATGAGGACCGAGTGCGGCAGGTAATCGACACGCACGTGCTCGACGAAGCGGTCGAGGTCTGCGGCAACGCCGCGCTCCTCGTACTCCTGGCGCCAACGCTCGAGCGCAATGCCGGTCTCGGCGAGCACCATGCGCTTGGCGCCGAGAATGCCGCGCACCCGCAGGTCGATCTTGAACTGCTCGCGCAGTCGCGCGCTCTGCGAGGCGAGCTGATCGAGCAGCACCCGGCCCACGGTCCCGGGTCCGATGACGCCGATCGACAGGGTGTGCGGTGAGAGATAAAGGCCCGCGTGGACGGCGCGCAGGGCCCGCGTCGCGGATCGAGCCTCGATCACGACGGAGATGTTGCGCTCCGATGCCCCCTGAGCGATCGCGCGCACGTTCACGCTCGCCGCGCCGAGGGAGTTGAACACCTTCGCCGCCACGCCGGGCTTGCCCGCCATGCCGTCGCCCACGATGGCGAGGATGGCGAGATCCGGATCGATCTCGACGCTCTGGATCTGACCTTCCTTCAACTCCCGCTCGAATGCCTGGCGCACTACCGCCGCGGCGCGCTCGCCCTGCTCCTGCGGAATGGCGCAGCAGATCGAGTGCTCCGAGCTGCCCTGCGAGATGAGGATGACCGAGATGCCCTCCTCGCGCAGCGCGCCGAAGAGCCGGTGCGCGGTCCCCGGCACGCCGATCATGCCGGCGCCCTCGAGGTTGATCAGCGCCACCTGCTCGATGCTGGCAATCCCCTTGACCGGCAGCACCGAGGTGGGCTGTGCGCAGATCAGAGTGCCGGTTTTCTCGGGCGCGAAGGTGTTGCGGATCCAGATCGGAATGGCCCCGCCCACCGCCGGCGCCATGGTCTGCGGGTGAATCACCTTCGCCCCGAAGTAGGCGAGCTCCATCGCCTCGTTGTACGTGAGTGAATCGATCACCGTCGCACCGGGTACTCGGCGCGGATCGGCCGACAGCACACCGTCGACGTCCGTCCAGATGTGGATCTCCGAGGCATCGAGCAGGGCGCCGAAAATCGAGGCCGAGAAATCGCTCCCGTTGCGCCCGAGCGTCGTCTGCACGCCGCGTCGGTCCGAGGCGATGAAGCCCGTCACGATGAGCGTGCCCTTGAAATCGGCATCGACGAGGTCGGAGAGATTCGTCCGCGACTGCGCCCATTGCACCCCGGGTCCGAGCGGCCCCCACTCGACGACGGCCACCCGCCGCGCATCGATCCACTGTACCGGTCCGCGCTGGCTTCCCCGCTCCTCATAAAAGCGGTGAAAGAGCTTGGTTGACCAGATCTCCCCGTACCCGGCGATGAGATCGCTGACGTTGCGCGCCGCCGCGCGGGTCAGCTTCACGGTGTGCAGGATGCCTTCGAGGTCATGGCAGTCGCGGTCGAATCCCGCAAGACACAGCCGCGCGGAATCCTGTCGGAGGAGCGTTTCGGCGATCTCCGCGTGGCGCGAGCGCAGGGCCGCGAGCTCCACCCGGTAGCGATCGTCCTGAGCTTCGGCGAGCGCGACGAGGCCAAGCAGGGCATCGGTGACGCCCTTGCACGCCGACAGCACGACGGCGACGCGCGCAGCCGGCAGCGAGTCGACGATGGCCGCGACGCGGCGGAAACATCCGGCATCGGCGACACTCGACCCGCCGAACTTGTGCACGACCCAGGGAAGGGAATGGGGCATGGAACGGAATCGACCAGAGGAAAAGTCGTGCGACTCTACTGACGAGCCAGAGTGCGCGCAATGATGTTCAGGGCATAATCCGCGCAATGGACTCCGTCCTCGGTCCCCTGCTGCCCCTTTTCCAGCGCGAGCGGGCTGCCGGCCGCGCGATGGCGCTCGGCATCCTCGCGCACACCGCAGGCTCGACTTACCGTAAGCCCGGCGCGATGCTCCTCATCGCCGAGGATGGCGAGTACGCCGGTCTCATTTCCGGGGGGTGCCTCGAAGGGGATCTCGGGGAGCGCGCGCGCGCAGTGATCGAGCTCGGGCAGGCCTCGCTCGTGACCTATGACCTGCGCAACTCCGATGATCTCGTCTGGGGCCTCGGGTTGGGTTGCGAGGGCGCCATGCACATCCTGCTGCTGCGTGTCGGGCCGCGCGAAGCGTGGCAGCCGCTCGCGCATCTGGCGGCGGCGCTCGCCGGCCATACGCCAACCGCGATCGGAGTGGTGACGGAATCCCGCGATGGGCGGATACCGGCAGGCACGCTCTTGCTGCCGCCCGCGACTGCGCCGGCGGCTCTCCTTGAGCCCGAGGTGCTGGCGGCACTCGCGAGGGCACCCGGCGCGCAGGCGGTCAGCTGGCTGATGGGACCGGAGGAGCGCTGGAAGCTGCTGCTCCTGCCGCTTTCCCTGCCCCCGAGACTGCTGCTTCTCGGAGCGGGACCGGATGCGCTGCCGGTGGTGGATTTTGCCGCCCGGCTGCAGTGGCGAGTCACGCTGGTCGATCACCGAGCGGCGTATGCCGTGCCGTCGCACTTTCCTCTGGCGGAGCGCGTGCGGCTCGCGCGCCCGGAGGAGATCGGCGCGGCTCTGGATCTCGGCGAGTTCGCCGCGGCGGTGGTGATGAGCCACCACCTGCCCTCCGATCTCGAGTATCTGCGGAGGTTGAGCGCCAGCCCCCTCCCCTACATCGGCTTGCTCGGGCCGCCGGCGAGACGCGAGAAACTGCTGGCGGAGCTCGGGCCCGAGGCGGTGCGTCTGCGGCCGCGTCTTCGGGCGCCGGTCGGCTTCAACCTGGGTGGCCGGACCCCCGAGTCCATCGCGCTCGCGGTCGTTGCCGAGATCCAAGCGTTCATCCACGGTTTGCCGCAAGCGAGGAGCACGCCATGAATGAGGTCGAGATCATCCGCTCCCAGCTCACCGCGGAGCAGTCCCACGCCGCGCAAGTCGCCAATGCCTGCGCGGCGGTGTTGGGCGCGAGCCCTGGCCCTTCCATTGGCCCTTCCATGCCGGATGAGACGGCAGCGCTCTTGCGCGAATCCTGTGTGAGCTATCTCGTCTGGGTGCTCGCCCGGTTCGAGGAGCGCGATCAGACCCTGTCCGAGCTCCTCGCCGCGCGCGAATCGGCCAACGGCGCCGACGCGGCGGCGGCGCGGCAACTCGGTGCGCTCATCTGCCGCCCCGGGGGCAGCCGCGAGGCGCTCGCGCGTCTGGAGAGTGCGCTCGCGAGCGCTGAGCCGGATGCCGCGCGCTCCCGCTGGCAGGAGTTCGCGGGGTTTTTCAACTCGGCGTGGATTTCCCGACGCGCCGCCCTCGAGGGAGCGCTCGCGCGGCATTTGAGCGTCGCCGACTGGCGCGCGGTGTGCGCGATCGATGCCGATTCCATTCTCGATGAGCGCACGCGCTTTGCGCGCATCGTGGCGCAGCTTCCGGCGAGTATCGAGCTTCGCCGCCCGTAACGAGATGTCCGAGGAAGCCCTCCATGCCATCGTGCTCGCGGCGGGCGCCTCGAGCCGCTTCGGCTCGGCCAAGCAGCTCGTGCGCATCGGCGACCGGCCGCTCTTGAGCCTCATTGCCGGCCGCGCCGCCGAGGTCGTGGGCCACGCGCTCATCGTCGTGCTCGGGGCGCGGGCCGCCGAGCTCTCGCCGCTCCTCAGGCATTCCCCCAGCTCGGTGCTCATCAACCGTGACTGGCGCGAGGGACTCGCCAGCTCCATCCGCGCCGGTGTCGCGTGCCTGCCGGCTTCGTGCGGCGGCGTGATGTTGGTGTTGGCCGATCAGGCCTGTGTCACGGCGGAGGATCTGCGGCGGCTCGCCGGCACGTGGCGGCGCCAGCCCCTCTGCGTCGCAGCGGCGCGCTACCGCGCCACCGTCGGGGTGCCGGCGATCTTCCCGCGGCATCTTTTCGGCGAGCTGGGTGAGCTCAGGGGTGATGTCGGCGCGAGGCTGCTTCTCAAGCGCCATGCGGACCGGTTGGTCAAGGTGCCGATGGCGAGCGCGGCTTTCGACCTCGACACTCCCGCGGATCTGCTCGAGCTCAACAGCGGCAACGGCAGGTAAGCCCTTTAGCCGCTCGAGCCGGGATGCGGGAAGTTATCGGATTCGTCCTCCGCCTCGCGCGGGGCGAGACACGCCCAGTCCTTCTCGAGCACCAGGCGCAGCTCCCCGGCGGCGATCGGTTGACTCGCGCTCAGGGTGACCAGATCGGTGCCACACCAGCGATCGGCATGCGGCCGCGGAAGGAGAATATCAATTAAATGTGCTTCATAACTAGCTGAAATATCGTTTCTTTTATCTTCCACCCGCAGCCGGTAGGTGAGCGCCGCTCCACCCGGGAAGGAAACCCGATCCTCCACCGCGCCGCGCTCGGCGAGCGTGCGCATCTCTGCCTGCGTCAAGCGCAGCCGCAGCGAGTCGCCTTTGATTCTGAGCTTCATGCACGCCGCTCCTCCAGTGCCAGTTGCCACGATTATGGCACTCATAACCTGCAGCGCGGGATACCAAACCACACGGTATTTAGCGCCCCGCGGGCCGGCGCCTATAGTTCGGCGGCATGTACCGCTACGATGACACCGACCGGGCGCTCGTCATGCAGCGCGTCGAGCAGTTCCGGGATCAGACACGCCGTTATCTTGCGGGCGAGCTCACGGAGGAGGAGTTCCGGCATCTGCGCCTGCGCAACGGGCTCTACCAGCAGCGCTTCGCGCCGATGCTGCGCATCTCGGTGCCCTACGGCCTGCTCGAATCGGCGCAGTTGCGCCGGATGGCGCACGTGGCGCGCACGTACGACCGCGGCTACGCGCACTTCACCACGCGGCAGAACATCCAGCTGAACTGGCCGAAGCTCGAGCAGGTGCCCGATCTGCTCGCCGAGCTCGCCGAGGTGCAGCTTCACGGCATCCAGGCCTGCGGCAACGATACCCGCAACATCACGAGCGACTTTCTGGCGGGGGTCGCGGCCGATGAGCACATCGATCCACGACCCTACTGCGAGCTCCTGCGGCAGTACGTCACGCTGCACCCTGAGTTCTACTGGCTGCCGCGCAAGTTCAAATTCGGCTTCACCGGCGCCGCGGTGGATCGGGCCGCCACACGCACCAACGATGTGGCCGTGCATCTGGTGCGCAATGCGGACGGGGCGATCGGCTATCGGTTCTTCGTCGGCGGCGGCTTGGGCCGGCTGCCCATGTTGGGTCAGGAGATGAACCCGTTCGTGCCGGAATCGGACCTGCTGCGCTACGCCTGCGCGATCCTGCGCACCTTCAACCGCTTCGGGCGACGCGACAACATCCACAAGGCGCGCATCAAGATCGTGCTGCGCGAGTGGGGTCCGGAGCGCTTTCGCGCCGCGCTCGAGGAGGAGTACTCGAAGATCAGGGCGAGCGTCGAGGGCGAGGAGCTGCTGCTGCTGCCGGAGGACATCGAGCGGGTGCGCGCGCATTTCACGGTGCCCGCCTACCGCCCGGTCTCGGAGGTCGGCGCGGACATCGACGGACTGGCGGCCCGGGATGCGCGTTTTGCCGCCTGGGTGAGGCGCAACGTGCGCGCGCACAAGGTGCCCGGCTACCGCGCGGTGTTCGTCTCGCTCAAGGCGCCGGATCAGGCGCCGGGGGATTGCACGGCCACGCAGTTCGAGGCGCTGGCCGAGATCTGCGAAGCCTACAGCTTCGGGCAGCTGCGCTCGACCTACGATCAGAACCTCGTCCTCGCCGATGTCGCGGAGCGCGACCTGCACGAGCTCTGGCGCAGGCTCGAGACGCACCAGCTCGCGACGCCCAACATCGGTCTCGTCACCGACATCGTCAGTTGCCCGGGACTCGATTTCTGCGGGCTGGCGAACGCGGGCACGATCGGCGTCGCGCAGGATATCTACCGGCGATTCGACACGCTCGATGCGCAGTACGAGATCGGGCCGATCCGCATCACCATCAGTGGGTGCATGAATGGCTGTGGGCATCACAGCGTCGGGCACATTGGCATTCTCGGTGTCGATAAGCACGGTGAGGAGTGGTACCAGGTGACCCTCGGCGGTAGCCCCGGGAATGATGCGGCGATCGGGGAGCGTATCGGGCGCGCGCTGGCGCGAGATGAGATCGCCGGCGGCATCGAGCGGCTGATCGGCGCTTACCTCGAGCGGCGATGCGATGAGGATGAGACGTTCCTCGAGTGCTACCGGCGGGTGGGCATGGCGCCCTTCAAGGCGCGCCTCTACGAAAACGAATCAGAGGCCGTGCAGGCGGCGGTGGCCGCATGACGGTGAGGGTTCTTCGCCAACGCGAGCTCCTCGAGGATGATTGGAGTCTCGATGAGGATGCCGGCAAGCTCATCGTGACACTCGAGCGGTGGCGCTCGGAGCGGGAAGCGCTCGTTGCGGCGCATGCGGCGGTGGGAGTGCTGGTGCCGAATACGGCCGACGTCGAGGAGATCTATCCGGAGGTCGGCGATCGGCCGCTGATCGCGCTGCAGTTTCCGACCTTCAGCGACGGGCGGGCGCTGTCGCAGGCGGTGCTGCTGCGAAAGCGGCTCGGCTTCAGAGGGGAGTTGCGGGCGGTCGGGGATGTGATTCGGGATCTCGTGTTCTGGCTCGGGCGGTGTGGATTCGACAGCATCGTGCCGCGGCAGGATCAGAGCCTCGAGGCCTGCAGGCAGGCCCTGGATGAGCTCACCGTCGCCTATCAGGCGGCGGCGGATGATCACACCCCTGTCTGGGTGAGACGACGTAAACACGCCGCCGTGCATTAGCCAGGCTCGGCTCAAAAACACGGACGTTTTTGCGCCAGACTCCATGGGCGGATCCACGGCGTTCCCGCAAAGATGATTTTGGTCGGTCGTTTCCTGGCGCCTCACTTCACCGGCAGCGTCACGTCGGCGAACATCCCGGCGACCTCCTCGGCCGTCGTGGCCCGGTGGGCGCGCTCGATGAGGCGGCGCTCGAGATGCGGGGCGATGAGCTGGGCGAAATCGTACATGTACTTTCGCAGCAGCGTGCCACGGCGAAAGCCCAGCCAGGTCGTGTGCGCCGGCAACAGGTGCGAGGCGTCGATGACGGCGAGGTCCGGGTCGTTCTCATCGACCGCCATGTGGGCGACGATGCCGACGCCCATCCCGAGGCGCACATAGGTCACGATGACATCGGAGTCGCGCGCGGTGATCGCCACGTTGGGTGTGAGACTGACCTTGGCGAAAGCGTCGATGAGGGAGGATGGGCCCGAGAAGCTGAACGTGTAGGTGATGATCGGGTACGCGGCGAGCGCCCGGTAGGTGAGCCTGCCGGCGCCGGCGAGCGGATGATCCCGCGGCACGATGACGACACGATTCCAGCGGTAGCAGGGCAGGATCGTGAGCTCCGAGAACAGCTGCTCGGAGCCGGTGGCGATGGCGCAGTCGATGCGGTCCTGGGCGACCATCTCCGCGATCTGCTCCGAGGTGCCCTGGTGCAGGTTCAGGCGCACGTTCGGGTACTTGGCGAGGAATTCGCGAATGACCCCCGGCAGGACGTAGCGCGCCTGGGTATGCGTCGTGCCGATCGACAGGCTCCCCCTGCCCTCATCGCGCAGCTCCGTCGAGAGCGCGCGGATGCTCTGGGCTTCCTGCAGGATGCGCAGCGCCCGCTCGATCACCTGCTGGCCGGCGGGAGTGATGCGGGTGAGGTTGCGGCCTTCGCGCACGAAGATCTGGAAGCCGAGCTCGTCCTCGAGGAGCTTGATCTGCTTGCTCACCCCGGGCTGGGAGGTATGGAGCTTCTGCGCCGCCGCCGTGATGTTGAGGCCGCTCTGGGCCACCGCGGCCAGATACCGTAGCTGGTGCAACTTCATGGGCCCAGAGCCTAACGCAACCCTGGCCGCACCCGCGAGTCCCTGGGCGCTAACGCGTCCAAAATCGCTCCCGACGATTTTGCCGCCCGCCGGATCCGAAACCGTTCGGGGGAGATCGCTAAAACGGCCGCCGGCCTGTTTTGGCCATAACTTAAGAACAAATCATTCGTTCTGCCGGCCGATGGACCCTGGCTATAGTTCGCTCGCCATGGGAGAGCTGCTGAATCTCGATCTCGAACGGAAGGCGGTGGCCGTTCGCGAGCATCTCATTGCCGCCGTGCGCGAGCACACTCGGGTGGTTTACTCGAACAGTCTCGGTGCCGAGGCCATGGTGCTCACGGACATCATCTGCACGCACGTGCCCGGGATCGACATGTTCAGCATCGACACGGGGCGGCTTCACCAGGAAACCTACGATCTGCTCGAGAAGCTCGAGCGGCGCTACGAGCGATCACTGCCGCTCGTGTATCCGGACGCGCAGGCGCTCGAGCGGCTGGTCTCGGCGCGGGGGATCAACGGCTTCTATCATAGTCTCGAGGCGCGCCTCGCCTGCTGTCAGGTCCGCAAAGTCGAGCCCTTCAAGCGCGCGATCGAGGGCTACGCGGCCTGGGTGACCGGTGTGCGCCGCGAGCAGTCGCCAAGCCGCGCCGAGGCGCAGCCCCTGGAGTGGGATTCGCAATACGGTCTCTACAAACTAAGTCCGCTGCTCGATTGGAGTGAGACGGAGATCTGGCAGTACATCCGCGTGCGCAGGCTGCCCTACAATTCCCTGCACGATCGCCACTTCCCGAGCATCGGCTGTTTTCCGTGCACGCGCGCCATCCAGCCCGGCGAGAGCCGCCGTGCCGGCCGCTGGTGGTGGGAGCAACCCGAGTCGCGCGAATGTGGCTTACATCCCAGAGTGCGCCACGCGGCGGCTCAAGCCTGATGGACGCCGCGCCGCCGATGGATTATCTGCCGGTCTTTCTGCAGCTGCGTTCGGCATCGGCGGTCATCGTCGGCGGCGGGCGCATCGCGGGGCGCAAGGCGGAGCTGCTGCTGCGATGTGGCGCGCGCGTGACCGTGATCGCGCCGCAGCTGCACGAGGATGTTCGTGAGCGTGCCGCCCGCGGCGAGCTGACTCACCTCGCCGGCACGTTCGTCCCCGCCCACCTGGACGGCGCGAACCTCGCAATCGCCGCCACGGGTCGCAAGGACATCAACACTGAAGTCTCCGCGGCCGCGCGCGCGCGTGGCGTGCCCGTCAACGTCGTCGACGATGCGTCGCTTTCCACCTTCATCTTCCCCGCCATCATCGACCGTTCCCCGTTGCTCGTCGCCGTGGGCTCGGCCGGACAGGCGCCGGTGCTCGCACGCTGGGTACGCGAGCAGATCGAGGCGATTCTACCCGCGAGCCTCGGCGCCCTGGCGCGCTTCATGGGCGAGCGGCGCCAGCGCGTGCAGCGCCTCATCGCCGCCGCCGCGCGCCGGGGATTCTGGGAGCGGATCGTGCGCGGCAGAGCGGGCGCGCGGGTATTGGCGGGCGATGAATCCGGCGCCCAGCGCGCCTTCGAGGGCGAGTTGTTGCTGTCCGAGCTCTCCACCTCCGTCAGGACCGGTGGCAGTGCGTTGGGCGAGGTGTATCTCATCGGCGCGGGCCCCGGCGACCCGGACCTGCTCACGCTGCGCGCGCTGCAGCTGCTGCAGCAAGCGGACATCGTGCTCTACGACCGGCTCGTGCCGGCCGCGGTGCTGGACCGGGCCCGCCGCGAGGCGCGCAGGATCTTCGTCGGCAAGAGTCGCGGTGGCGGGCAGGAGCACACGCGCCAGGAGGAGATCCACGAGCTGATGATCCGCTTCGCGCGCCAGGGTCTCAAAGTGGCGCGCCTGAAGGGCGGCGATCCCTTCATCTTTGGGCGTGGGGGCGAGGAGATCGAGATTCTGGCGCGCCACGGCATCCCTCATCTCATCGTGCCCGGGATCACGGCGGCGTTGGGTGCGGCGGCCTCGGCCGGGATTGCGCTGACGCGGCGCGGGGTTGCCCAGAGCGTGACGTTGATCACCGGACACGTCCCGGAGGATGACGCGCTCGACTGGCGCTCTCTTGCGCGTGAGCACCAGACCCTCGTCTTTTACATGGGAGTCGGCAAGCTCAGCTCGATCGTGGCACGACTGCGCGCGGCCGGAGCTCGAGAGACGCTTCCGGCGGCGCTCATAGCGCACGCCACCCTTCCCGAGCAGCGGGTACTGCGCGCTACACTGGCGCAGATCGCCGACCTCGGCCACCGGGCGGGCATCTCACCGCCGGCGCTGCTCATTGTCGGTGATGTGGCGGCGATGGGCGAGCGCTCCTCGGTTCGATCCGCTCGCGACTGCGAGACCGCCGCGGACCTGATGCAACCGATTTGACCAGAGAGATTTCGGCCATGCGCGATGGGTTTGTGGGATCGGTCGGCAACACGCCGCTGATCCGCCTGCGAAGATTGAGCGAGGAGACCGGCTGCGAGCTGCTCGGCAAGGCCGAATTCATGAACCCGGGCGGGTCGGTCAAGGACCGCGCCGCGCGCGGCATCGTGCTCGCCGCTGAGCGCAGCGGCGAGCTCGCTCCCGGGGGCACGGTCGTCGAAGGCACGGCTGGCAACACCGGGATAGGGCTGGCCCACGTCTGCAACGCCCGTGGCTACCGCTGTGTCATCGTCATGCCCGACAACCAGTCGCCGGAGAAGTACCGACTGCTCGAAACGCTCGGCGCCGAGCTCCACAAGGTGCCGGCGGTGCCCTACAGCAATCCCAACCAGTACCAGAAGGTCTCGCAGCGTCTCGCCGCGAGCCTCCCGAACGCCATCTGGGCGAATCAGTTCGACAACACCGCTAACCGCCAGGCGCACTTCGAGACCACGGGTCCGGAGATCTGGGAGCAGACCTCGGGACGCCTCGATGCCTTCGTCACCGCGACGGGCACGGGCGGAACCTTCGCGGGTGTGTCCGAATACCTGAAGTCGCGCCGCCGCGCGATTCGCTGCGTGCTCGCCGATCCGCCCGGGAGCAGCCTTTATGAATACGTACGCAACGGGACGCTGAAGGCAACAGGGTCCGGATCGATCACCGAAGGCATCGGCATCGGCCGTGTCACGGCCAACCTCGAGGGGGCGCCCATCGATGAGGCGGTGCACGTCGAGGACGCCGATACGGTTCGCTTCGTCTACCGCCTGCTTCGCGAGGAGGGTCTCTTCCTCGGCAGCACGAGCGGCATCAACGTCGCCGCGGCGGTGCGGGTGGCCCGCGAGTTAGGTCCCGGCCATACCGTCGTCACCGTGCTCTGCGACGGCGGTGCGAAATATCAGTCGCGTCTCTTCAACCCCGAGTGGCTGCGGCAGAAGGGATTCGGCGCCGAGGCCGGCAAACCAACCTCCTTGCCACCGGCCGCTCTCGAGAGGGTCATGGTCGCCTGAAGACAGCGCCGCCGTCGGCGGGGTGAGGTGAGGCCTCAGCGTATTCAGGCGGCAGCCTTCTGGCCCTCGCCGTGCCCGGCCAGGGCCACTTCCAACGCCTCCGAGACGCGCTCCACCCATACGAGCTCGAGCGCCGAGCGGGCGCTCTGCGGGATGTCCTCGAGGTCGCGGCGATTGCGCGCCGGCAGGATGATCTTCTTGATGCCGGCCCGGGCCGCCGCGATGGTCTTTTCCTTGATACCCCCGACCGGGAGCACGAGCCCGCGCAGGCTGATCTCGCCGGTCATCGCGACATCCGGCCTCACCGGCCGGCGCTTCAGGAGCGAGGCGAGCGAGATGAACATGGCGACGCCGGCGCTGGGGCCGTCCTTGGGGATCGCACCGGCGGGCACGTGCACGTGGATGTCGCTCTGATCGAAGAGCTTGGGATCGATCCCGAGCTCGGCGGCCTGCGCCTTGACGAGGCTCAGTGCGGCCTGCGCCGACTCCTTCATCACATCCCCCAACTGACCGGTGAGGATCAGCTTGCCGCTGCCCGGCATGCGCGCGGACTCGACGAAGAGGATGTCGCCCCCGACCGGTGTCCAGGCAAGGCCCGTTGCCACGCCCGGCACGGATGTCCGTTGCGCGACCTCGTTCTCGAAGCGACTGGGTCCCAACACTTCGGCGACATCGCCGGTATCGAAGCGCACGCTCTCGACCTGGCCCTCGGCAATGCGCATGGCGGCGCGCCGCATGAGCGCTCCGACCTGCCGCTCGAGGCTGCGGCAGCCCGACTCGCGGGTGTATTCGTGAATGAGCCGCGACAGCGCCCCATCCGATAGAGTCGCCTGGGAAGCCCTGAGGCCGTTGGCTTTCAGCTGCCGTGCGACCAGATACCGTTTGGCGATCTCGAGCTTCTCCTCCTCGGTGTAGCCGGTGAGCTCGATGATCTCCATCCGGTCACGCAGGGGCCCCGGGACCGTCTCGAGCACGTTCGCGGTCGCGATGAAGAGCACTTGGCTCAGATCGAACGGCAGGCCGAGGTAGTTGTCCCGGAAGGTCGAGTTCTGCTCCGGATCGAGCACCTCCAGCAGCGCCGAGGCCGGATCGCCCTGGAAGCTCGCGCCGAGCTTGTCGATCTCATCGAGCATGAACACCGGATTTCGCGTGCCGGCTTTGCGCAGTCCCTGGATGATGTTGCCCGGCAGGGCGCCGATGTAGGTGCGCCGATGGCCGCGGATCTCCGCCTCATCGTGGACGCCGCCCAAGCTCGCGCGGACGAATTTCAGGCCCAGCGAGCGCGCGACGCTCTGGCCCAGGGAAGTCTTGCCGACCCCCGGCGGACCCACGAAGCACAGGATCGGGCTTCTGCCCTCGGGGTTGAGCTTGCGCACGGCGAGATACTCGAGGATCCGGCGCTTCACCTTCTCGAGCCCGTAGTGATCCTCATCGAGCACCCGACGGGCTCGCTCGATGTCGATGTCCTCCGCGTCCGCCTTGCTCCAGGGCAGCGCCACCAGCCAGTCAAGATAAGTGCGCACCATGCCGTGCTCGGGACTCGCCTCGCTCATGCGCTGCAGGCGTTTCAACTCCTTGCGCGCCTGCTCCTCCGCCTCGGTGGGCATGTGCGCGCCGGCAATCGCCTTGTCGAGCTCGGCGATGTCTCCGCTCGCGCCCTCGGCTTCACCCAACTCCTTCTGCAGCTGGTGCAGCTGCTCGCGCAACACGGCTTCGCGCTGGCGCTCCCCGAGAGCCGCCTGCGTCTGCTCGCTGATGTCGCGGGTGATCTTGAGAACCTCCACCCGGTGGACGAGGAGTTTCACCACCTTGTCGAGCCGCTCCTTCAGGTCCACCGTCTCGAGCAGCTCCTGCTTCTCCTGCGGCTTGATGTCCATGAAGCTCACGATCAGATCGGCGAGCTGCCCGGGCGAGTCGATGCCGCGAATGGTGCGGGCGAGCTCCGCGGGCACCTGCGGCAGGAGCGACAGCGCCTCCACGGCGCGCTGCTTGAGGAAATCCATGCGCGCCTCGATCTCGGCGCCCGCGGTCTGCGGCTCGGGAAGGGTCTCGATGCGCGCGGCGAGGAAGGGACTCTCCCGCACCACCTGCAATAGCCGGAAGCGGCTCTCGCCCTGGCAGATGAGGTGGTGCGCGCCATCGGGGGCGGTCACGTAGCGGACCACCGTGGCGAGAACGCCGAGCTCGTAAAGATCGGTGGCGGCCGGCTTCTCGAGCGTGGGATCGCGCTGCAAGAGAAGTCCCACCTTGCGTCCGCTGCGCACCGCCTCCTGAGCGGCGGCGATGCTCTCCTCGCGCCCAAGGGTGACCGGCAGCACGATGCCGGGGAAGATCACCACGTTGCGCAACGGCACGATCGGGACGGCGTCCGCCGGCAGCGGCGGCAGCTCGATCCGCGGGCTCGAAGGGTTCTGATCGGGATCCACCATAGGTTGCCTCTCTCTATTTCTGCCCCACGTCCCTGGTCAGCCGCACCTCGAGGCAGCCATTCTCGTAGCGGCTTGCCGCCAGCTTGAGCGGCACACCCGTGAGCGGTATGCGTCGGAAAAACCGTCCATGAGGGATTTCCAGACGCCGGATCACGGCCTCGGGGTGTGCGAGCTTCAGCGGACGCATGGCACTTAGGGTGAGCTCCGTCGGCTCGAGCCTGAGGCTGATCTCCTCGGGCACAACGCCGGGGAGCGCGAAGAGCAGAATCAATCCCTCGGGGGTTTCCTGGATGTCGACCGGCGGCTCCCAGACGGCCGCATCGGCACCGGCCGGTCCCAGGTAGCGCACGAACTGGCGCTGCAGGCGCTCGGCGCGGTCGAGGACCTCGCACGCTTCCACCCACATCCAGCCGTATTGCCGCTCGCTGCTCATTCGCTTACCCGTACCGCAAGGACCGCACCCAGGGCTGGAAATGCGGTCGGATCGAGCTAAGTCAAGGCGCGGAAGGTGCGTACCTCCCAGAGCATGCGATAAGGTCGCGTCCATGCTCTCCCTGACACCGCCCGAGCTCGACGCCTTGCGCCTGAGCCTCGAGATCGCTCTGCGCAGCGTCGCATTCAGCCTGCCGCTCGCCGTGCTGGTCGCCTACCTCCTCGTGCGCAGCCCCTTCCCCGGCACATTGGCGCTCGATGCGCTGGTGCATCTGCCCCTGGTGCTGCCGCCCGTGGCGGTGGGCTATCTGTTACTCGTGTGCCTCGATAGCCGCAGTGCCGTCGGTCAATGGCTGCGCGCGCATTTCGGCATCGAGCTGCCCTTCACCGCCGCGGGTGCCACCCTGGCAACCGCCGTCATGACCTTTCCGCTCATGGTGCGGGCCATTCGCCTCGCGCTCGAGAGCGTCGATCGCGGCCTCGAGGCGGCGGCACGCACGCTCGGGGCCGGGCCCGTCGATCGCTTTGTCTCGATCACCCTGCCGCTGATGTTGCCGGGGATTCTCGCGGGCTTGCTCACGGCTTTCTCGGCCGGCCTGGGGCAGTTCGGTGCCGTCATCACCTTCGCCTCCAACGTTCCCGGAGTCACGCGCACGCTGCCTCTCGCGCTCTACACCGCCATCCAGGAGCCGGGCGGTGAGTCCGTGGCCCTCAGGCTGGCATTGCTTTCCATCGCACTCGGAATCCTCGGGCTGGTGCTGGCGGAGCTTCTCGCGCGGCGCCTGCACCGGCTCCTGGGGCGCTGAGGCGCCGCCGCCGCGATGCTACGGGTCTCGGTCCTGAAGCGGCGGGAGGCTTTCACGCTCAGCGCGCAGCTCGAGGCGCCGACGCCCGGGGTCGTGGCGCTCTTTGGCCGCTCCGGCTGCGGCAAGACGACCCTCGTCAACATCATCTCCGGGCTGCTGAGGCCCGATGAGGGACGGGTCGAGCTCGACGGCCAGGTCCTCACCGACACCCGCGAGCGCATCGCCGTGCCCGTCGAGCGCCGCCGCATCGGCTATGTGTTTCAGGACGCGCGGCTCTTTCCGCATCTCGGAGTTCTCGCCAACCTGCGCTACGGCGAGCGGCGCGCGCCGCAGCAGGCGCGCACCATCGGACTGGAGGAGGTGCTTGCCCTGCTCGGCCTCGAGCCGCTTCTTGAGCGGCGCACACACCAGCTCTCGGGGGGCGAGCGTCAGCGCGTGGCGCTCGGACGCGCCCTGCTCTCTCAGCCGCGGCTGCTGCTGCTCGATGAGCCGCTCGCCGCTCTCGATGCCGCGCGGCGCGAGGAAGTGCTGCCCTACCTCGAGACGCTGCGCGACCGGCTGTCGATCCCGATGGTGTTCGTGAGTCATCAACTCGAGGAGATTCTGCGGCTCGCGACTTACGTCGCACTCATGGAGGCCGGGCAGATCGTCGCCTCCGGCACTCTCGGGCAGATCAGCCTGCGGCCCGAGTTTCGCGCCATCGTCGGGCCGGAAGGAGTGGGCGCGGTCCTCGATGGCAGGGTCACGCAGGTCGATGCGGAGCGTGGCATGGCGGACGTCGAGCTCGGCGGCGGCACGCTGCACGTCAGCGTCGCCGGTGCGCGGCTGGGAGCCGCGATGCGCATCCAGCTCCTCGCCCGTGACATCATCCTGGCGACCGAGCCTCCACGGGGCCTCAGCGTGCGCAACGCCCTCCAAGGCAGCATCACGGAGCTCGCCGACGATGTCGGCCAGGCGGTGTTGGTGAAGATCGACATCGGCGCGGGCGCCGCCGTGCTCTCGCGAGTCACGCGCAGCGCCAGGGATGACCTTGGCCTGCGCCCCGGCATGGCCGTTTGGGTGCTGGTGAAGGCGGTCTCGGCGCGAGGACACACCTACCCGGCCGGGGCGCCGCGCTTGGCACCCCGCCCCGGCAGGATGAGCTGAGCGGCCGAGCGGCCTGGCGCCTACTCGGGCTCGACGCTCGTTGCCTTCGGCAGCGGCGGCAACTGCGGGTGGTAATCGCGCCACGGCGGACGCTGATAGTGCGGCGGCGGTTGAGCCTCGAGCTGCTGCAGGGCGACCGCGACGGCGCGCTCGAGCTGCGGATCGTGGCCCTCGCGCACGAGCTTGGGGTCCTGCCATACGGTCACATCGGGACTCACGCCATGGTTCTCCACCGGGAAGGTCCCGTTCAGACCCTCGACCGCAACGCGCGGCGCGGTGATGCTGCCACCATCCATCAGCGGCGGGTAGCCATAGATGCCGACCAGGCCGCCCCAGGTGCGCTCACCCACCAGGGTGCCGACATGCGCCATCTTGAAATACCAGGGAAGGGCGTCCCCGCCCGAGCCCGCATACTGGTTGATGACCATCACCTTCGGCCCGTAGATCGCCTCCGGGGGCGTCACCTGCATGCTGCCCCAGCGCGAGACGATGAGCCCCATCGGCCGCTTCAGCAGATTATCGATGATGTAATCGGACAGGTCCCCGCCGTGGTTGAAGCGCTCATCGATGATCACGCCCTGCTTGCTCACCTGCGAGAAGAAATAGCGGTTGAAGTTGGTGTAGCCGCCCCAGGCGGTATCGGGCAGATAGACGTAACCTAACTTGCCGCCGCTGAGTCGGTCCACGAGCCGCATGTTGTGATCGATCCAGGCGGCGTGGCGCAAGCCGGCCTCGTCCGGTATGGTCTTGACGGTGATGGTGTGAGAGCCCTGAAGACCCGGATCCGGGCCGACGGTGACCGTCACGGTCTTGCCGGCCAGGTCCTGGAACGACTCATAGATGTCGAGGTCGCCGTCGACGGGTGCGCCGTTGACCGCGAGCAGGTAGTCCCCCACCTTCACCTTGAGTCCCGGCTGCGCCAGCGGGGCATAGAGCTCGGGATTCCACTTCCCGCCGCGCAAGATGCGCGTGATCCGGTAATGGCCGTGCTCGATCGCGTAGTCGGCGCCGAGCAGGCCCACCGTGACCTCCTCCATCTTCGGCATGTAGCCGCCGCGCACGAACATGTGTCCGATGGACTCGTAGCTCATCATCTGCTGGAAGAGGAAGGTCAGGCCGTCACGGCTGCCGATGCCGGGCAGGAAATCCGCGAACTCCTTCTCGGCCGCATTCAGGTCGAGCCCGTCGAAGGTCGGGTTGTAGAAGAACGCGCGCTGGATGCGCCAGGCGTCACGGTACATCTGCGCCCACTGCTCGTGAGGCATGACGAGCACGCGCATCTCGCCGAGATCGAGATGATCCGGCTTGGCGTTCGGCCGCGCGTCCGCGATGAACCAATCGTCCCCCCGCCGGTAGAGGAGCTTCGCGCCATTTTCGGAGAGCGCCCCGGCGGCGATTCCGGAGATGACGTTCTGAGTCTTTCTCGTCTTGAGATCAAACTGCAGCACATCGATGGGCACCTGGCGCGGGCCGAACGAGGGCATCTGCACCAGCGGCGCCTTCGTCAGGTAAAGCACTCCGCTCACGCCGGCATCGAGCCCCACGTAATTCGCCGGGGCGATCGGCAGCGGGATCGCGCGCGCGCGAAGTCCCTGGAAGTCGATGGTCACCGTCGGCGGTTTCTCAGGTGCGTTCCCGGGGTGGCGCCCGGGTTTGGACGGCTCCTTGGCTTTCGCGCCGGCCGGTGGCGTTTCCTCGAAGCCGCTGCGCGGAGCGAGCGGCGAAGCGGTGCCCGGCTGCAGCGTGGCGGCATACACGGTGCGGGTGAGCGGCCGCTGTATCGAGCTCATGTTGAGCCAGCCGTAGGCGAGGCCCGTGTTGGTGCTCGAGGTGAAATACAGGTATTTGCCGCCTCGATCGAACACCGGGTACATGCAGTCGCTCGACCCACCGGTGACCTGGTGCATCGAGCCGTCGCTCAGGGAGTAGATGAAAATCGCATGCAGATAATCCGGCGTCAGCTTCGTGTAGGTGATCCAGCGGCTGTCCGGGGACCAGCGGGCATCGAACTCGTGCAGCGGAATATCGAACTTGTCGGTCGCGATCTTCACCGGATGCGCACCGGAGCCGCTCAGATCGACATACCAGAGGTTGAGCTTCTGGTCATCGAAGATGAGCTTCTTGCTGTCGGGCGACCATCTCAGGTCGTAATAGAAGGCGTCACCCTGTCCGAGCGGCACCCGCCGCACGGAGCCGGTACCGTCCTCGTGGCGGATGTAGAGGTCGTACTCGCCCGCGCGGTCGGAGAAATACGCGATCGACTGCCCGTCGGGCGACCAGGCCGGATCGCGGTCCATGACGCCGGGGCTGTGGGTGAGATTCTCGATGCTGCCGTGCTTCGCCGGTACCGTCAGAATGTCGCCGTGCGCCTCGAACACGGCGCGCACCCCGTTCGGGGAGATGCCGAACTGCTCGATGTCCTGCGCCGCATCCTCGAAGTACGGCCGCCGCTGCGGCAGATCGCCGGCGACCGTGACCGGCACGGCATGGGTCGAGCCGGTCGCGAAATCATAGATGTGCAGCTGACCGAACTGGGAGTAGACGATGCCGCCGGGACCGGCGGAGGCGGACGTGATGTCGAATCCCTTGTTGTCGATCAGGCGCTGCACCTGACCGCTGCCGGTGTCGTAGGCGTAAAGCGTCTCCGGGCCGTCGCGGTCGGAGAGGAAGTAGATCTTGCCGCCGATCCACATGGGATCGCTCTCGTTGGAGTTGAGATTCGGGATCCGCACCGTGCTCGAGTCCGAGAGCCGCGTGAGGTAGACCTCGGTGTGCTGCCCGCCCTTGTAACCCTTCCAGTAGGGCTCCCATTGGAAGCCCGGGACATAGGCGATGTGGCTCCCATCGCCGGAATACGAGCCCATCTCGCCGCTCGGCAACGGCAGCTCGGTGGGAAAGCCTCCCGTGACCGGCACGGTGAAGAGCTGGTCGGGATCGGAGTAGCTGTAGCGCTTGGAGCGAAAGAGCACGCTCTTGCCATCCGGCGTCCAGCCGACGGCGATGTCGGGGTCCGGATGAAACGTCAGCCGGCGCGGCTGTCCGCCCGTGGCCGGGATGAGGTAGACGTCCGTGTTCTTATCGTAAGTGCCGCTGAAGGCGATCTGCGATCCATCGGGCGAGAAGATCGGGTCCGCCATGAGGTCCATGCCGCTCGCCAGCACGTGCGCCTGACCGCCGACGCGCGGCACGCTCCAGAGCTCGCCCCCATACTCGAAGACGATCTGCGTCCTCGACATCGCCGGGTCGCGCAACAGGACCCGGTCCATCTGCGCCGCCTGCGCGGAAGAAAAGCACACGAGAACGAGCGCCGTCGCCACCCATTTCAACATGACAGACTTCTCCACGCCCCTGCGGGGCATAAGGTCGCGTAGCATACGCCGCTCGCCTACTCGCCTGAGACGCTCGTCGGCGATGCGGGCAGCGGCGGCAATTTCGGATGATAGTTGCGCCAGGGCGGGCGTTGATATTGCGGCAGTGGGTGTTCCTTCAGCTCGGCCAGGGCGATCGCGACCGCCCGCTCGAGCTGCGGATCATGACCCTCACGCACGAGCTCGGGGTTCTGCCATACGGTCACATCGGGACTGACGCCGTGGTTCTCCACCGGGAAGGTGCCGTCCAGACCCTCGACGGCGATCCGCGGCGCCGTGATTCCGCCCCCATCCATCAACTGCGGATAGCCGCCGATGCCGACCAGGCCGCCCCAGGTGCGCTCGCCGACCAGCGTGCCGACATGATCCATCTTGAAATACCACGGCAGGGCATCGCCGCCCGAGCCGGCGAATTCATTGATGACCATGACCTTGGGTCCGAAATTCGCCTCCGGCGGAAGCACGGCGGTCCGCCCCCAGCGGGTCACGTTGATCGCCATCGGACGGCGCTCGAGGTTTTGGATGATGTAGTCGGAGATCAGGCCGCCGTGATTGTAGCGCTCATCGATGATCATGCCCTGCTTGTCGACCTGGGAGAAGAAATAGCGGTTGAAGTTGGTGTAACCGCCGAAGGCGGTGTCGGGCAGGTAGACATACCCCAGCTTGCCGCCACTCAGGCGCGCCACCATGCTCGCGTTGCGCTCGATCCAGGCCTCGTTGCGCAGCCCCTGCTCACTCGGAATCGTCTTCACGATGATCGGGTGCGAGCCCTTCATGTCCGGGTTGGGCCCCACCGTGAGGGTGACGGTCCTGTTGGCGAGGTCCTGGAAGGCCTGGTAGAGGTTCATGCCCCCATCGAGGGCGGTGCCGTTGACCGCGAGCAGGTAGTCGCCCACTTTCACCTTGAGTCCCGGTTGGGCGAGCGGCCCGTAGAGCTCGGGGTTCCACTTCCCCCCGCTGTAGATACGGGTGATTCGATAGCGGCCGTGGTCGATGGCGTAGTCGGCCCCGAGGAGACCGACGGTGATCTCTTCCATCTTCGGCTCGTAGCCGCCGTAGATGAACATGTGGCCCACCGAGAGATAACTCATCATCTCGCGGAAGAGGAATGACAGGTCATCGCGGCTGGCGATGCCCGGCAGGTAATGCGCGAATTCCTGCTCGGCGGCGGCGATGTCGAGCCCGTCGAAGGTCGGGTTGTAGAAGTACGCGCGCTCGATCCGCCACGCGTCGCGATACATCTGCGCCCACTGCACCTTCGGGTCGACGAGGACGCGCATGCCCTCGAGATCGAGGTGGTCCGGCTTGGCATGCGGCTGCGTGTCCGCGATGAACCAGTCCTTGCCGCGGCGATAGAGAATCTTCTGGCCCGTGGCCGCGAGCGCACCGTCGGAAATGCCGTCCACCACGTCCTCGAGCTTTCGGGTCTTCAGATCGAACCTCAGCACCGAGATGGGCGGACCCCCGGGTCCGGCATCCGAGGGCATGAGCACCAGCGGCGCTCTCGCCAGCAGGATTACCCCGGGTTGCCTCGAGGCGAGGTTCACGTAGTTCGCCGCCGGTATCGGCAGCGCTACCGCGCGGCCTTGCAGGCCCTGGAAATCGATGGTCACCGCCGGCGGCTCGTGCTCTTTCGCGGCTGCGGTGCCGGGCTTGCCGGGCTTTGCTTTCTCCGGAGCGGCAGGCGGGCTCTTCTCGAAGTCAGCCCGCGGCGCGAGGGGTGAAGGCAGTCCGGGCTGGAGAGTCGCCGCGTAAACCTGACGGGTCACCGGGCGCTCGAGCCGCGTCATGTCGAGCCAGCCGTTGGCGAGCCCGGTGTCGGTGCTGGAAGTGAAATACAGATACTTGCCATCGGGGTCGAACGCCGGATCGAGACAATCGCTCGTGCCGTCGGTGATCTGATGCGTCGAGCCGTCCTTCAGGTCATAGACGAAGAGCGCATGCAGATAATTCGGCATCACCTTCGCGTACACGATCCAGCGGCTGTCGCCGGACCAACTCGGAGCGAAATCGTGCAGCTCCGCATAGTCATCGGTCGCGACCCTCACCGCCTTCGGATGCGCCTCGGTCGTATCGATGTACCAGAGATCGAGCTTCTGGTCGTCGAAGAGGACTTTCTTGCTGTCCGGCGACCACGTCAGAGTCGCGTAGAAGGCATCGTCCTGTCCGAGCGGTATGCGGCGCACCGGCCCCGTACCGTCCTGCGCGCGGATGTAGAGGTCGTACTCGCCCGCGCGATCGGAGAAGTAGGCGATCGAGGTGCCATCGGGCGACCAGGCCGGATCGCGATCCATGACGCCGGGACTGTGGGTGAGATTCTCGATGCTGCCGTGCTGGGCCGGCACGGTCAGGATGTCGCCGTGCGCCTCGAACACCGCCCGCACGCCGTGCGGCGAGACGGCGTCGCTCACGATGTCGTCCGCCACATCGGCAAAATACGGTCGCCGCTGCGGCAGGTCGCCGGCGACCGTCACCCGCACGGCATGGGTGGTGCCGGTCGCGAAGTCGTAGATGTGCAGCTCGCCGAATTGCGAGTAGACGATGCCGCCGGGGCCGGCGGAGGCGGAGGTGATGTCGAAACCCGTGTTGTCGATCAGCCGCTTCACCTGCCCGGTGGCCGTGTCATAGGCGTAAAGGGTCTCCGGCCCATCCCGATCGGAGAGGAAGTAGAGCGTGCCGCCGACCCACATGGGGTCGCTCTCGTTGGAGTCGAGATTGGGGATTCGCACCGTGCTCGAGTCCGCGAGCCGCGAAATCCAGATCCGCGTGTGCTGGCCGCCCTTGTAATCCTTCCAGAACGGCTCCCATTGGAAGCCCGGAACATAGGCGATGTGGCTGCCGTTGCTCGAGTAAGAGCCCATCTCGGCGGCGGGCAACGGCAGCTCGCTCGGAAAGCCGCCCGTGGCCGGCACGGTGAACAGCTGGTTCGGGTCCGAGAAGCTGTAGCGATGCGAGCGAAAGAGCACGCTCCTGCCGTCCGGCGTCCAACCAACAGCGACGTCAGGGTCCGGATGGTATGTCAGGCGGTGCGGCTGCCCGCCGCTGGCCGCAATGACATAGACGTCGGTATTCTTGTCGTAGGTACCGCTGAAGGCGATCATCGAGCCGTCGGGGGAGAAGATCGGCCCGGAAAGCAGGTCCATGCCGCTCGCCAGCACGTGCGCCTGGCCGCCACTGCGCGCCACGCTCCAGAGCTCCCCGCCATACTCGAAGACGATCTGCGTCTTCGACATCGTCGGCTCATTGAGCAGAAGCCTGTCCGCCGCCCCGGCCGCGGAAGATAGGATCGGAGCGAGCGCCAGCACGAGCAACATCCGCATGACAGTGATCTCCCCCGTCCGCCGAACGGTCACGAGGCCGCGTAGCATACCTGCTCGTACGTGCCGGCCGCCACGTCAGGCGGCTCGACCCCGGCCAATGGCCGGGAGGGACGCCTCTGCGATCCCGAAGGCTCAGGCGTCGGGCACGGCTTTCTCGCTTACGATCGTGAGCACGTCATAGGCGGCGACCGTCTCGCCTTGCTGGTTGGTGATGAGCGCATCCCAACGCACCTCGCCGTAGCCCATGCCGGTGCGCAGGGACTTCTCCTTGCACGTGATGCGCACTTTGATTCGATCGCCCGGCTTCACGGGCTTGGTGAAGCGCAGCGAATCGATGCCGTAATTGGCGAGCACGGGTCCGAAGGGAGGGTCGACGAAAAGACCCGCCGCGGCGGCGATGAGGAAGTAGCCATGCGCGACGCGGCCGCCGAAAATGGGGTTGCGGCGCGCGGCCTCTTCGTCCATGTGGGCGTAGAAGTGATCGCCCGAGAGCGCGGCGAAGCGCTCGATGTCCTCGACCGTCACTTCCCGCTCCGCTGAGTCGAACGTGTCACCGATCGCGAGCGCGCCGAAGGGGATACGGAACGGATGCGTGGCGGGTTTGCGTTCTCGAGAGCCCTTCACCCAGCGGCCGGTGACGGCGGTGAGCACATCAGGCGTTCCCTGCACGGCGGTGCGCTGCAGGTAGTGCAGGACGCCGCGGATCCCTCCCATCTCCTCCCCCCCGCCCGCGCGTCCGGGTCCGCCGTGGATGAGATGCGGGAGCGGCGAGCCATGTCCGGTCGACTCCTTGGCGCAGTGGCGGTTGACGACGAGCACACGCCCGTGAAAGGGCGCGAGTGCGAGCACGAGTTGCGCCGCGGCCGAATCGTCCGCGGTGAATACCGAGCCGACGAGGCTCCCGGCCCCGCGCCGCGCGAGCGCGACCGCCGCATCCAGCCCCGCGTACGGCATCACCGTGCAGACCGGGCCGAACGCCTCGACCTCGTGCACGGCGGTGGCGCGGGAGGACTCGCGGCAGTAAAGCAGCGTCGGGGCGATGAATGCGCCACGATCGGCGTCGGCGCCGGCGAGCTCGACCTGCCGACCGCTGCCGCAGACGATCTCGGCTTCGCGCTCGAGCTTCGCCAGCTGGCCGAGAACCTCGCGCCGCTGGGCGAGCGAGGCGAGCGGCCCCATGCGCACCTGCTCGAGTCGCGGGTTGCCCACCACCACCTTGCCGAGCGCCGCGGTCAACGCCGCCACCACCTGCCCGGCGCTCGCGGCGGGGACGATCGCCTTGCGGATCGCGGTGCACTTCTGGCCGGCTTTCGCCGTCATCTCGCGCACGACCTCGCGCACGAACAGATCAAACTCCGCAGTGCCCGCTGTCGCATCGGGTCCCAACACACAGGAGTTGAGCGAGTCGGTCTCCGCGGTGAAGCGCACGGAATGATCGATCACCGCGCCATGGGTGCGGAGCCTGCGCGCGGTGGATGCGGAGCCGGTGAAGGCGACGATGTCCTGACAGGTGAGATGATCGAAAAGATCGCCGACACTGCCGCAGATGAGCTGCACGGCGCCTTCGGGGAGGAGGCCGGACTCGATGATGCGGCGGAATGCCCGCTCCGCGAGGTAGGCGGTGGCGGTGGCGGGCTTGACGATCGCGGGCACCCCGGCGAGCAAGGTCGGCGCGAGCTTCTCGAGCATGCCCCAGACGGGAAAGTTGAACGCGTTGATGTGCACGGCCGCGCCTTCGAGCGGCACGCAGATGTGCTGTCCCACGAAGCCGCCGGATTTCGACAGGCTCTCGGTGGCGCCCTCGACATAAACGCGGGCATCGGGCAGCTCGCGCATGCCCTTGCTCGCGTAGACGAAGAGCGTGGCGATACCGCCGTCGATGTCGATCCAGGAATCCGCTTTGGTCGCGCCGGTCGCGTAAGAGAGACTGTAGAGGTCGTCCTTTTTCTCGGTCAGATGCTTGGCGAGAGCCTTCAGAAGCGCCGCGCGCTCGTGGAAGGTGAGACGGCGCAGGTTCGGTCCACCGACCTCGCGTGCGTGAGTGAGGCTCGCGGAAACATCGAGTCCGTCGGAAGAGGCGTTGGCGATCACCTCGCCGGTGGTCGCATCGCGCAGGGCGACGGCGGTGCCCACGCCCGCCTGCCAGCGACCGGCGATGAAGCTCTGTAACTGCATGGCGGTACCCTGACCTTGCGAGCCTCAGCGGCCGCTGAACCGGGGGGCTCGCTTTTCCATGAATGCCGCGACGCCTTCGGCATAATCGGCGGAATGCCCGAGCTCCTGTTGATAGTCGCGCTCGACATCGAGCTGCTGCTCGAGCGTGCGGCTCCAACCCTCGAGCATGGCCTGCTTGGTGCGCGCGAGGCCGCGCGTCGGCGCGATCGCCAGCTGGCGCGCGAGCGTGTCGACTTCGGCGCCGAGCTCGTCATCCTCCACGCAGCGCCAGATGAGGCCCCATTGCGCTGCCTGGTCGGCGGGAAGCTTCTCCCCCAGGAGCGCGAGTCCCATGGCCCGGGCGTGTCCCACGAGCCGCGGCAGCAGCCAGGTGCCACCGGAATCCGGGACCAGGCCGATCCTCGAGAAGGCCTGCACGAAAGTCGCGCTGCGGGCCGCCAGCACGAGGTCGCAGGCGAGCGCGATGTTGGCGCCGGCGCCGGCGGCCACCCCGTTGACGGCGGCGATGACGGGAAGCGGCAGCCGCCGCAGCGCGAGAATGAGCGGTTTATAGCCGCGCTCGATCGAGGGGCCCAGCTCGGGTGGGGCCCCACCCGGGGCGACCACCCGATCGCCGAGATCCTGACCGGCGCAGAAGCCGCGGCCGGCGCCCGTAAGCACGAGCACCCGCGCCGAGGCATCCGCTCCCAGGGCGCTGAGGGCCTCCCGCACCTCGGCGAGCATGGTGGTGTTGAAGCTGTTGAGGCGCTCCGGGCGATTGAGCGTGAGCCGCGCGATCCCGTCCGAGGCCTCGAAAACGATTGTCTGATAGCTCATGAGCCGACCGCCTGTTGGTTATCGTGTCGCCCTCGCCCGGCGCTCGTCAGGTCAGCGCTCGTCATAATCGAGCTCGAGCACCGGAGTCCTCACCTTGGACT
>JBAUOO010000154.1:0-15481 GCA_049579785.1 Steroidobacteraceae bacterium | reverse complement strand
GCTCACGGCCGCGCCAGCGCGCGACGCATCCGCGCATCTGCGAGACTCAGCGAGAACGGCGTGAAGACCGTATCGCGGTCGAAGTAGTCCTCCTGCTCGGAGCGCTTCAGGAACCCGACCACGCGATAGGTGACCGGGGTCATGATGATTTCCCATCCCGACTTCAGCACGTACTGCGTGGCGGTCACGGTGAGCAGCTCCGCCGGCGTCAGTATCCCGGTGAAGGCAATGGTGTAGAAGAGCCCGGAATCCACCAGCTCCCCGCACAGCGTCGACCCGACCACCCGTGTCCACAACCAGCGGCCCCCGGTCCACAGCTTCATTCGCGCGAGCACGTAGCTGTTGACGAAGGAGCCGCACCAGAAGGCGATGATCGAGGCGGCGACGATCCGCGGCGTGCTGCCGAAAATCGCCTCGACCGCCGGCTGCTTGCTCTCCCAGAATCTGGCCGGCGGCAGATGCACGATCACGTATGACATGAACGCGGCGAAAACGAGCGCCGCAAACCCGGCCCAGACACAGCGCCGGTCGCGGGCGTAGCCGTAGACCTCCGTCAGAATGTCACCGAAGATGTAAGAGATCGGGAAGAAGAGCACCCCGGCCATGAAGGTGACCGGCCCGACGAGCGGCACCTGCACGGTCGAGACCTTCGCCGGCCCGATGAGGTTCGAGCACAGGAGCACGCAGACGTAGGCGCCGAGGATGAGGTCGAAGTACTTGTAGCTCTTCATGGGCTCAGCGCCGGTGACGGGAGATGACGAGCACCGCGATCAGCACGACGGCGATGTTGAGCACCCACCAGGCGAACATGCCGTGGCCCTGGAGGAAATCCAGAGCGCTTCGGTGCGCCGGCGCGGTCACCGTGCCGCTGAGAAGCTCCCGGATGCCGTCATGGGCCACCACGACGCTGAGCGAGTGAGCGCCTCCACTCTGATCGCGCAGCGAGAGGAGCCAGGCGCCGTTCGGCTCTGCGCTGAGCGGCACGCGGTGGCCGTCCAGGGTCGCGGTCACCTGCTTCGGACCGACGATGAGCCGGTGATCCGACACTCGGGTGATCCGCAGGGCGAGGGCATGGTCTGCGGGCGTCGCGGTCAGCGTCAGCTGCGCCGAGCGCGCGAGCAGCGTCGTCGTGGCATTCTGCGCGGCGGCATGCGATCCCAAAGCCTACTCCCGCACCCCGAGAAAGCTCTCGAGCGCCTCGATCGCGGTCAGGAAGCCGCGAAGCTGCTCCTTCGTCAGGCACGAGAGCAGCTCGCGCTCGCGCTCGAGCACGAGCGGCACGAGCTCGGCGTACATGCGCCGCCCGGCGCGGGTGAGACGTACTTCCCTCTCGCGGCGGTCGGCGGCGCTCGAGGCGCGTTCGATGAGCTCGCGCGCCTCCAGATGCGCGATGGCGCGGCTCACACGGGTCTTGTGCATCCGGGTGCTCTCGGCGATGTGCTGCGCGGTGCAGCCGTACTGCGAGCCCACGGTCGCCATGACACGCCATTCCGGGACATCGAGGCCAAAGCGCTCCCGATAGATGTCGGAGAGATGATTGCTGACCCCGACCGCGAGGCGATTCAGGCGGTAGGGCATGAAAGCGGCGAGCTCGAGCGAGAGCTCGCTCGCTACCCGGGCGCTCACGCTATTCATCCCCAAAAGGTTGCGCACGCAACTAATTGTGCCATCATAGCAGCCAAAGCATACCGGGAGTGAGCCATGAGCACCTCGCTTCGATACTCGAGCGGCTTCGGCAACCACTTTGCCACCGAAGCGGTCCCCGGTGCCCTGCCCGAGGGGCGCAACTCCCCGCAACAGTGCGCCTACGGCCTTTACGCCGAGCAATTCTCCGGGACGGCCTTTACCGCTCCCCGACACGCCAACCGCCGCAGCTGGCTCTACCGGATCCGTCCCGCCGCGATGCTACGGGATGCCTTCCGCCCGCTGCCGCATCGTGGGCTCGCGGGACACTTCGAGGGACTGCCCGCCTCGCCGAATCCCCTGCGCTGGAGCCCACCTCCCATCCCCGCCCAGCCCGCCGACTTCATCGATGGCCTCCTGACCTTGGGCGGCACCGGCTCGCCGGGGAGCCAAGCGGGCTGTGCGATTCACTGGTATCTCGCCAACCGCTCGATGCGCGAGCGGTTCTTCTACGACGCCGACGGAGAGCTCCTCATCGTGCCGCAGCTCGGGCGGCTGCGCGTCGCGACCGAGCTTGGGATTCTCGAGGTCGCGCCGCAGGAGGTGCTGCTGATTCCGCGCGGACTGCGCTTCCGGGTCGAGCTGCCGGATGCTCAGGCGCGGGGCTACATCTGCGAGAGCTTCGGGGCGCCGATGCGGCTGCCGGACCTGGGTCCCATCGGCTCGAACGGGCTCGCCAACCCGCGCGATTTCCAGACACCGGTCGCCTGGTACGAGGATCGCGACGGGCAGATGGAGCTCGTGGCGAAGTTCTGCGGCGAGCTCTGGTCGGCGACGCTCGATCACTCCCCGCTCGATGTCGTCGCCTGGCATGGCAACAACGCGCCCTGCAAGTACGATCTGCGCCGCTTCAATACGATCGGCTCGGTGAGTTACGATCATCCAGATCCCTCCATCTTCCTCGTGTTGCAGTCCGTCAGCGACACCGCGGGAGTCGATGCGGTGGACTTCGTCATCTTCCCGCCCCGCTGGCTCGCGATGGAGGATACCTTCCGCCCACCCTGGTTTCACCGCAACATCGCCAGCGAGTGCATGGGGCTCATCCACGGTGCTTACGACGCCAAGGCCGGCGGTTTCGAGCCCGGCGGAGCATCGCTTCATAACAGCATGACCGGCCACGGCCCGGACGCCGAGACCTTCGAGCGGGCGCTGCGCGCCGATACCACCCGCCCGCAGCGCATCGGCGATACCATGGCCTTCATGTTCGAGACACGCACCGTCATTCGACCGACGCGCCTCGCGCTCGAGCTGCCGCAGCTGCAGCCCGACTACGCCCAGTGTTGGCGCGGCCTGGCAAAGCGCTTCAACCCGCCGGCGGCGGCGGACGCCGGGTAAGGGAGTGCCGTCGATGAGTGCCAGCCTCGATGCGACTCACGACCCGAACCTGCGAAGCTGGGTGACCTCCGCCAACGCGCCCGGTGGCGACTTTCCCATTCAGAACCTGCCCCTCGCGGTCTTTCGGCGCCGAGGAGTCGGTGAGAACTTCCGCTGTGGAGTCGCGATCGGCGACAGGGTGCTCGACCTCGGCGCGCTCGATATGTTGACTCCCTTCGGCGGCCTGGAGGCGCAGGCGCTCGCGGCCTGTGCGCAGCCCTCGCTCAACCACCTGATGAGGCTCGGGCGCAATGCCTGGGTCGCGCTGCGCCGCGGGCTCTGCGAATGCCTGCGCGAGGGCTCGCCGCGCGCGACGGAGCTTGCAACCGCCCTCATCCCGCAGAGCGAGGCGGAACTCACCCTGCCGGCCAGAATCGGCGACTACACCGATTTCTATGCCTCCATTCACCACGCCACCGCGGTCGGGCGTCTCTTCCGACCCGATCAGCCGCTGCTGCCCAACTACAAGTGGATGCCCATCGCCTATCACGGCCGCGCCTCCTCCCTGGGCATCTCCGGCGAGGATGTGCGACGGCCACGCGGGCAGGTCATGCCGCGCGGCGCCGAGCGGCCGCAGCTCGCAGCGAGCACCAGGCTCGACTATGAGCTCGAGGTCGGCATCCTCATCGGTTCGGGCAACGGGCTTGGCTGTCCGATCCCGCTCGCCCAGGCCGAGGAACACGTGTTCGGCCTCTGCCTGCTCAATGACTGGTCGGCGCGCGACATTCAAACCTGGGAGTACCAGCCGCTGGGTCCCTTCCTCGCCAAGAACTTCGCGACCACGATCTCCCCTTGGGTGGTGACGCTCGAAGCGCTTGCTCCTTTCAGACTCCCGTGGAGCCGGCCGCCGGAGGATCCGCAACCACTCGCTTATCTGGACGGCGCGCAGCTGCGCGCGGGCGGCGCGCTCGATCTGCAACTCGAAGTGGCGCTCGAAACCGCGACCATGCGCGCGAGCGGCGCGCCGCCGCAGCGGCTCGCCCGGACCAACTTCCGACATAGCTACTGGTCGATCGCGCAGATGGTCGCCCATCACACGGTGAACGGCTGCAATCTCGAGCCCGGGGATCTCTTCGGCTCCGGTACCCAGTCGGGGCCCGGCCCTCAGGAGGCCGGGTCTCTGCTCGAGCTGACCGAGGGAGGCAAGCGCGCGATCCATCTCGAGAGCAGCGAGACCCGCACCTTCCTGGAGGACGGTGACCGCGTGATCCTGCGCGGCTGGTGCGAGCGTCCGGGATGCGCGCGGATCGGGTTCGGCGAAGCAAGCGCCACCGTGCTGCCCGCCGCCTGAGGCGTGTCGGACCCGGGATCGGCCTCTCTACTGGCGGTAACCGATGCGAAAGGCGCCCCAGTACCGGCCGCGCACCCAGATCGGCGAGGACAGGTCCTTCATCAACACGAAGTTGCCGCCGCCCATGTCCCGCCGGTAAGTCTGCAACAGAAAGGGTTTGGTGTTGCGGGCGACCTTCTGCACGGCGCGATCCTTGAAGAGGCGGCGGTTGCGGCAGTGCGCGGCGTTCCAGACCGGATCCTTGCCTTGAGGCTGGCGGTAGTTGGGGTTATGCGTCGGCAGATACCCTCCCCTCGCCCAGGCCACGCAGAAGATGATCCGCGGGTCCGAGCGCTGCAGCGGGTCCTGGATGGGCGGTAGCAGGCGATCGGTCAGATCGACGTAGTCCGTGAGGTACTGCTTGGGGTCGGTGCCCGGGATCGCTACGTAACGCTCGTCGAAGAGTTGGGTTTCCGTGATCTGCCCCCGCGCGATCGCAGCGCCTCGCTCAATCCGAGCAGTCCCTCCACGCGCTGGTCGGCTTGCACGAGGCTCGTGGATGAGAGCTGCACTCCCTCGGCGAGGCCGCGGAGCTCGGCGGAACCGAGCCGCGACCACCGGGCCGCCACGATCGCCGCGCAGCGGCCGATCAGGTGTTCTGTTTCCGGGGCAGGCGCCGCTAGTGAATGAGGCTGCTGCAGAGATTGAGCAGTGGGCTCGGCAGGATGCCGAGCGCGAGCACTGCCGCGGCGTTGACGCCGATCACGAACCGCGGACCGAGCGGCCGCGAAGTCGCCGGCAGATCCTGCGGCGGCGCATCGAAGTACATGAGCTTCACGACGCGCAGGTAGTAGAACGCGCCTACGACCGACATCACGACGGAAATGACCACGAGGCCCAGATGGCTGGTCTCCCAGAGCGCCTGGATGATCCTCAACTTCGCCCAGAAGCCGACGAAGGGTGGCACCCCGGCGAAGGAGAACATCAGCACCATCATGACCAGCGCGAGCAGCGGATCGCGCTGGTAGAGGCCCTTGTAATGATCGAGCTTGTCCGCCTCGAAGCCCTTGCGGCTCGACAGCAGAATCACGCCGAAGGCGCCGAGCGCCACGAGAACATAGACCAGCGTGTAGTAAAGGGCGGCGGTGTAGCCGCTCGGTGTGCCGGCGACGAAGCCGAGCACGATGAAACCGACGTGGCTGATGGTCGAGTACGCGAGCATGCGCTTCAGGTTCGACTGCACGATCGCGACGAGATTGCCGACCACGAGGGTGAGCACGGCGAGCGGCGTCAGCATCAGCGTCCAGTCGGCGGAAGTGCCCGCGAGCCCATGCGCCAGCAGACGCAGCGTCAAGGCGAAATACGCGATCTTGGGAGCCGTGCCGACGAACAGCGTCACGCTGGTGGGAGCGCCCTCATAGACATCGGGCAGCCACATGTGAAACGGCACGGCGCCGAACTTGAAGGCGACCGCCACCACGATGAATGCCAGGCCGAGGATGACCCCGAGGCTCCCCGGCGTGTGGAGCTTGGTCGCGATCACACCCAGGTCGAGCGTGCCGGTGAGGCCGTAGACGATCGACATGCCGTAGAGCAGCGTGCCGGAGGCGATGGCGCCCAGCACGAAGTACTTCATGGCCGCCTCCGCCGCGACGCCCGATTCCCGGTCGAACGCCACCATCGCGTAGAGCGACAGAGCGAGCAGCTCCACGCCGATGTATACGGTAAGGAGGCTGTTGGCCGAGATGAGCACGAAGATACCGAGCAGCGCCGTGAGCGCGAGGACGTAGTACTCCCCGCGCAGGATGTCGCGGTTCTCCAGGTACATGCGCGAGTAAAGCAGCGCCACCGCGACGAAGAGGAATCCGGCGAGCTTGAGCACGAAGGCGAGCGGGTCGGTGATGTACATACCGCCGAAGAGCACCGCCTGATGGCCGATGTCGGCATAGCGCACGGTGAGCGCCGCCCCGACCACGAGGGCGAGCAGCGTGAGAGTCGAGGTCGCCCCGGGGCGCTTGACGCCCACGAACACCTCGAAGAGCAGCACCGCGCAGATCGCGAAGCCGAGATAGATCTCCGGGATCGCGGGGATCATGCCGTGCAAGATCGTGATCATTGGCCGGTCTTCATGGGTTTGGGTAGTCGGGGCGGCTCACAGTGGGATCTTGGTGGCGACGGCCTGGGTGACCAGGTGATGAATCGAAGGCTCCATGATCCTCAAAAGCGGCTCCGGCCAGATGCCGATCGCCAGCACCAGGACCGCCAGCATGCCGAGCACGATGAACTCGCGTCCATTGAGATCGGTGAGCTGCGCGACGTGATCGTTGGCCACCGGACCGTAGAGCACCCGCTTGACGAGCCAGAGCGTATAGCACGCCCCGAGGACGAGCGTCACCGCGGCGAGCGTCGCATACCAGAAGCTCGCCTTGAAGCTCGCGAGAATCACGAGGAATTCCCCGACGAAACCCGAGGTGCCGGGCAGGCCCGTGTTGGCAAGCGCGAACATGACCATGAAAGCCGCGAAAATGGGCATGGTGTTGATCACGCCGCCGTAAGCGGAGATCTCGCGGCTGTGCATCCGGTCGTAAAGCACGCCGACGCACAGGAAGAGCGCGCCGGAGATGAGGCCGTGGGAGATCATCTGCACCATCGCCCCGTCGAGCCCCAACGCCGCCCCCTGCACCTGACCGGTCGTGCGCACGATCTCGTAGACGACGAAGGCTCCGAGGGTGACGAAGCCCATGTGCGCGATCGAGGAGTAGGCGATCAGCTTCTTCATGTCCACCTGAACGATGGCGACGAAGCCGATGTAGATCACGGCGATCAGCGACAGCGTGATGACGAAAAGGTTGAGCTCGCGACAGGCATCCGGCGTGATCGGCAGGCTGAAGCGCAGGAACCCGTAGCCGCCCATCTTCAGCATGATGGCCGCGAGGATCACCGAGCCGCCGGTCGGCGCCTCGACGTGCGCATCGGGAAGCCAGGTGTGCACCGGCCACATCGGCACCTTGACGGCGAAGGCGAGCATGAAGGCCGCGAAGATCCAGCGCTGCTCCACCAGCGTCAAGGGCAGCGCCTGGAAGGCCGCGATCGAGTAGCTGCCCGCCTTCACGTACATGTAGATGAGGGCCGCCAGCATGAACACCGAGCCCAAGAAGGTATAGAGGAAGAACTTGATGGTGGCGTACACGCGCCGCGGGCCGCCCCAGATGCCGATGATGAGGAACATCGGGATCAGCATCGCTTCCCAGAAGAAGTAGAAGAGCAGCGCATCGGTGGCGCAGAACACCCCGATCATCAGGCCCTCCATGATGAGGAAGGCCGCGAAATACTGCGCCGCGCGCGTCTTCACCACCGTCCAGGCGGCGATGATCACCGGTATGGTCATGACGGCCGTGAGCACCACGAGCGGCAACGAGATGCCATCGACCCCGAGGGCGTAGAAGGCGTTGAAGCGCGGAATCCACGCCGCCTTCTCGATGAACTGGTAGGCCGCGGTCTGCGTGTTGAAGTTGGCGAGCAGCGGGAACGACAGGACGAGGGTCGCGATGGAGGCGAGGAGCGACAGCCAGCGTCCGGCCACGAGGTGGCGCTCGCCGAGGAGGAGAACGACGACGCCGGCGGCGATCGGCAGCCAGATCAGGATGGAGAGCAGCTGTGGGTGCATTCTCGTGCTTTCGTCAGCCGCGGGCGAGGAACCAGCCGATCAGCGCCGCCAGGCCGATGACCATCCAGAAGGCGTAAGAGTAGAGGTAGCCGTTCTGCACGCGTCTCACGACGCCGCCAAACCACCCGACCGCCGCCGCCGACCCATTGACCAGCGCCCCGTCGATGACGCCCTGGTCACCTCCCTTCCAGAGCGCAAAGCCGATGCCACGCGCGAGCGGCGCAATGATCTTCTCGTTGATCCAGTCGAAGCAGTACTTCTCGACGAGGATCGTGCGCAGCCCGCTGAAGGTGCGCGCCGCCTGGTCCGCCAGCGCCGGACGCCAGAGAAAGCAGGCCCAAGCGGTGATAAAGCCAAGGACCATCAGCGCGAACGGCCAGCCGAGAAATCCATGGAAGCCGAGCCGCCCCGGGCCATGAAACTCCCGTGCCATCTCGCCGATCACGTTGTTGGCGCTCAGCACGAAGATCGAATGGCCGAAATAGCTGCCGAAGAGCACCGAACCCACGGTGAAGTAACCCACGAGGAGTGAGGGAATGGCGAGCGCGATGAGCGGCACCGTGACCACCCACGGGCTCTCGTGCGGCTCCACCGAATGAGACCCGTGCTCCACCGGATGAGCCGCCAGCTCGGCGTGCGCGGCGGTCTCGGCCGCTTCGGCGTGGCGGAAGCGCTCCTCGCCATGGAAGGTCATGAAGAGCAGCCGGAACGTGTAGAGCGAGGTGACGTAGGTGCCGAGCAGCACGCACCAGTAAGCATACGTCGCCCCCCAGCGGTGCGAATCGCCGACCGCCTCGATGATCGCATCCTTGGAGTAAAAGCCGGAGAAGAACGGCGTCGCCACGAGCGCCAGTCCCCCGATCCAGCAGGTGACGGCGGTGATCGGCATGTACTTGGCGAGGCCGCCCATCTTGCGCATGTCCTGCTCGTGATGCATGCCGATGATGACCGAGCCCGCCGCGAGGAACAGCAGCGCCTTGAAGAAGGCGTGGGTCATCAGGTGGAAGATGGCCGCACTGTAGGCCGACACCCCGAGCGCCGCCGTCATGTACCCTAACTGCGAGAGCGTCGAGTAGGCGATCACGCGCTTGATGTCGTTGTTGACGACGCCAATTAGTCCCATGAAGAACGCCGTCGTCGCCCCGATGACGAGCACGAACGAGAGCGCCGTATTCGAGTACTCGAAGAGCGGTGACATCCGGGCCACCATGAAGATGCCCGCGGTCACCATGGTTGCCGCGTGGATGAGCGCCGAGATGGGCGTCGGGCCTTCCATCGAGTCCGGCAGCCACACGTGCAGCGGCACCTGCGCCGACTTGCCCATCGCGCCGATGAAGAGGCAGATGCAGATGAGGGTGAGCGCGTTCCAGCTGGTCGTGGCGGTGATCGGAATCAGCGCATGCGCCAGGTGCGGGGCGGCGGCGAAGGCCGCATCGTAGGAGAGCGATCCGGTGTAGGAGAACACGGCCGCGATGCCGATGATGAAGCCGAAGTCGCCGACGCGGTTGACGATGAAGGCCTTGAGGTTCGCGAACACGGCGCTCGGCCGGGTGTACCAGAATCCGATCAGCAGGTACGACACCACGCCGACGGCTTCCCAGCCAAAGAAAAGCTGCATGAAGTTGTTCGACATCACGAGCATCAGCATCGAGAAGGTGAACAACGCGATGTAGCTGAAGAAGCGGATGTACCCCGGGTCATCGCGCATGTAGCCGATGGTGTAGACGTGTACGCAAAGGGACACGAACGTGACCACCGCCATCATGAGCGCGCTCAGGCGATCGATCAGGAATCCGACGTCGATGCGCACGCCGTCGGTGAGCGCCCAGGTGTACACCGGCCCGTTGAAGGTCGGGATGCCGTCCGCGTAGAGCTGTTTGAGGACAACCATCGAGAGGGCGCAGGAGATGCCGACACCGAGGATGGTCAGCGTGTGCGCGCCCGCCCGCCCGATGAGGCGGCCGCCCAAGCCCGCGATCACGGCGGCCACGAGCGGCGCTAAGGGAATGGCGATGAGCACGTGCGGATTCATGCGACCTCAGCCTCGCAGGGTATTCAGATCTTCGACGTTGATGCTGCGCCGCTCACGGAACAGCACGACCAGAATCGCGAGTCCGATCGCCGACTCCGCCGCCGCCACGGTGAGCACGAAGAATACGAACACCTGGCCGCTGATGTCACCCGAGACCCGGGAGAAGGCGATGAAGTTGAAGTTGGCGGCGAGCAGAAGCAGCTCCACGCACATGAGCAGGAGAATGACGTTCTTGCGGTTGAGGAAGATGCCGGCGACGGCGAGGGCGAACAGCACGGCCGAGAGGGTGAGCAGCTCCCCCAAGGTGATTGCGGGCGTGATCATGTGCGCTTCTCCGCCTCGACCTTCACGATGCGCACGCGGTCGGCGGCGCGCACCGCCACCTGGCGGGCCACATTCTGGGCCTTGAGGCCCTGGCGGTGGCGCATGGTGAGGGCGATGGCCGCGACGATCGCCACCAGCAGCAGGACTGCGGCGAGCTCGAACGGATAGGCGTAGCGGGTGTAGATCACCTCTCCGAGGGCGAGCGTGTTGCTGTAGTCGGCAGGCTCCGGCACGACCCCCTTGCTGACATCGAGCCCGGTGAGGCCGTGCGACCAGACGACCCAGACGATCTCCGCGATCACGGCGAAGGCGGTGAGCCATCCGAGCCAGGCGAAACGCGTGAAGCCGCGCCGCAGCTCCGCGAGGTTGATGTCGAGCATCATCACTACGAAGAGGAAGAGCACCATCACCGCGCCCACGTAGACGAGGACGAGGACGATGGCGAGGAACTCCGCCTCGGTAAGGATCCAGATCACCGCGGAGTTGAAGAAGCAGAGCACGAGGAACAGCGCCGAGTACACCGGGTTGCGCGCGGTGATGAGCCCGAGCGCGGAGACGACGAGCAGCGTGCCGAAGATCAAGAACAGAACCTGAACTAACACGGGAATTTGCCTCAGCGGTACGGCGCATCCGCCGTCCTGTCGGCGGCGATCATGGTCTCGTAGCGATCCCCGACCGCGAGCAGCTTGTCCTTGCTCATGATGTTCTCGCCGCGATGCTCCATGTGATACTCGTGGATGCGGGTGAGCACGATGGCGTCCACCGGGCAGGCCTCCTCGCAAAAGCCGCAGTAGATGCACTTGAAAAGATCGATGTCGTAGCGGGTGGTGCGCCGGGTGCCGTCCCGGGCCACGTCCGAGTCGATCGTGATGCACACAGCCGGGCAGACGGCCTCGCATAGCTTGCAGGCTATGCAGCGCTCCTCGCCGTTCGCGTAGCGGCGCAGCGCGTGCAAGCCGCGAAAGCGCGGCGACTGCGGCGTCTTCTCCTCCGGATAGTTGAGCGTGTACTTGCGGGTGAAGAGAGTGCGCGCCGTGACCGAGAGTCCCTTGATGAGCTCGGGCATGAGGAATGTCTTCAGCGGATTGGCCATGGCCTTGCCTCCTTCTAACCGTACCAGGGCCGGCCCCAGGGGCCGATGTGATAGTGCGCGAACACCATCTCCACCCCGATCCACACCAGCGTCACGGGAATGAGCGCCTTCCAGCCGAGCCGCATGATCTGGTCATAGCGATAGCGCGGGAAGGTGGCCCGCAGCCACAGGAACACGAAGAGGAAAAGGAAGATCTTCAGTCCCAGCCAGAAGAAGCTCGACTGGCCGAGGATCGTCTGCCCGATGCCCGGCCACCCCTGCCAGGGCGAGAGCCAGCCGCCGAGGAAGAACACCGCGGCGAGCGCCGAGATGAGGATCATGTTGGCGTACTCGGCGAGGAAAAAGAGCGCGAAGGCGATCCCCGAGTACTCGACGTGAAAGCCCGCGACGATCTCCGACTCGCCCTCGGCGACATCGAAGGGCGCGCGGTTGGTCTCGGCTACGCCGGAGATGAAGTAGACGATGAAGAGCGGGAACAGCCAGAACCAGTTCCAGGAGAGGAAGCCGCCCTCCTGCGTGCGCACGATGGTGCCGAGGTTCATGCTGCCCGCGGCCATCAACACGCCGACCAGCGCGAAGCCCATGGCGATCTCGTAGGCCACCATCTGCGCCGCCGAGCGCAGCGCCCCGAGGAACGCATACTTCGAGTTGGCCGCCCAGCCGGCGATGATCACCCCGTAGATGCCCGTGGAGGTGAGCGCCAGCAGGTAGAGGAGCCCGGCGTTGGCCTTGGAGATGATGAGCTCGGGGGAAAGCGGAATCACCGCCCAGGCGGCGAACGCCGGTATGAGCGCGATCATCGGCGCCACGCGGAAGAGGAACTTGTTGGCGTTGGTCGGGATGACCACTTCCTTGGTGAGGAGCTTGAAGACATCCGCGAACGGCTGACCGAGCCCAGGAAAAAGGCCGAAGAGAGCCACGCGGTTCGGTCCCCGGCGCAGCTGCATCCAGCCGATGACCTTGCGCTCCCACAGCGTGAGGAACGCGACGCAGAGAATGAGCACGACGGTGACGATCACGATCCACACCGTCGTCCGGACGATGTCCGGGAGCTGCGCCCAGGCGATGGCGAGAGTCTGCGGCATGATCAGTAGGTCACCGCGCTCGTGCGGCCTTCGCGGGTTCTCTGCAACGAGGGCGCGCGGCGCACGAGCGCATCGATCTGGTACATCGGAACATCGATGACATTGGGTGCCGGGGGCGAGCGCACGCCCTCGGCGATCACGTGCGTCCCGGAGTAAGCGGGTACCGAATAGGCGGTAGGGCCGCCGATGAGCTGCGCGAGCTCCGCCCGCACTTGCTCCGAGGACTGGTAATCGAAGCCGGCGAGTCCGAGCAGATTCCCGAGCACGCGCAGGATTTTCCAGCCCGGGCGCGACTCCCCGACCGCGGCGGCCGCGCCGGTCTGACTCTGCCATACCCCTTCGAGATTGACGTAGGTCCCGGAACTTTCGGCAAACGTGCCCGCGGGCAGGAGGATGTGGGCGAGCTCGCGCAACTTCTCGCTGGCAAAGGGGGTGATGGCGATGACGAGGTCCGCCTGAGCGAGCGAGCGAGCGGCATCGCTTTCCGGCGCATCGGCCCAGGGCTCGACACCGCCCACCAGAAGATAGGCCTCGAGCGGCCGCGCCAACATGTCGGCCGCCGTGAGCCCCGGGGAGTCCACGGGTTTGCCGCCGGCCTCGCGGTGCGGCACGGCGCCGGCGAGATGAGCCCCGGCCGCATTCGCCCCCTCCGCGAGCACGCCGAGGCAAGAGCCCGTCACCTGCGCGAGAGCGGCGGCGAGCGCCCTCAAGTCGGCAAAGCACGGATGCCGGAGCGCCAGGGCGCCGAGCCACACGGCGCGCCGCTCGCCCGCGGCGAGCACCGCGGCTGCGGCGCGGTGCCGCTCATCGACTTTCGCGCTGCCGACCACCTGAGTGAGGTGCGCCGGAATCGCCTTCCCCGCCGCCTCGACCGCCACGCGCAGGATCGCGGCGAGGTCGGCGACCTGACGGGCGGGGGCCGACTCGAGATACGCCGCGACCGGGAAGTGATAGGGGAATGCCGCGGGGTTCATGAGCGCGACTTTCGCGCCTCCCCGGGCGGCCTTGCGGACACGGTGCGCGAGGATCGGCACCTCGCGGCGCAGATTGCACCCGACGATGAGCAGGCCCTGGAGCGAGTCGATGTCGGCGATGCGCAGTCCCAGGCTCGGATACAGCGGATCGGAGCTCTGATCGCGGAAGTCGCGTTGACGCAGGCGCGTATCGATATTGCCGGCACCCAAGCCGCGAGCGATGCGGCCCGCCAGATACAGCTCCTCGAGAGTCGCCGAGGCGCTCGCCAGCACCCCGAGATCGGGCGCACGGACGCGCCCCTGAGACCGCTCTTCGCCCGCGTCGGCGCGGCGGGAAACTCCCTCCGCCGCTTGCGTGAGCGCCGTCTCCCAGTCGGTCTCGATCCATTGACCGTCCCTGGCGCCGTCCTTGCGGATCATCGGCCGCTCGAGGCGGTCATCGCTGTACACCCCCTCGTAGCTGAAGCGGTCGCGGTCGGCGATCCAGGTCTCGTTGATGGCCTCGTTCTCACGCGGCACCACCCGCATCAGCCGCCCGCGCAGCACATGTCCGAAGAGATTGCTGCCCGCGCCATCGTGCGGTGAGACGAGCGGCACCGACATCATCTCCCAGGCGCGCGCGGTGAAGCGGTAGGGCTTGGAGACGAGCGCGCCGACCGGACAGAGATCGATCACGTTGCCGGAGAGCTCGTGGTGGACGGTGCTCTCGATGTAGGTGCGCACCTTCATCTGCTCGCCGCGCCCGATCATGCCGAGCTCCTGGATGCCAGCGATCTCCTCGGTGAAGCGGATGCAGCGGGTGCAATGGATGCACCGGGTCATGTCGGTGGCGATGAGGGGACCTAAGTTCTCGTCCTGCACCGAGCGCTTGCGCTCGGTAAAGCGCGAAACGTCGCGGCCGAAGCCGACCGCCAGGTCCTGCAGCTCGCACTCTCCCCCCTGATCGCAGATCGGACAGTCGAGCGGATGGTTGATCAGCAGGAACTCCATGGTCGCCCGCTGAGCGCCGATCGCCCGCGGCGAGTCGGTGAAGATCCTCATGCCCTCGGCGACCGGGGTGGCGCACGCCGGCATCGGCTTCGGCGCCTTCTCCACCTCGACCAGACACATGCGGCAGTTGGCCGCCACCGAGAGCTTGTCGTGATAGCAGAAGCGCGGCACGTAGGCGCCGTTGGCGTCGGTGACGCGGATGATCATCTCGCCCTTGCGGGCCTTGACCGGCTTGCCGTTGATCTCGACGTTGACGAATTCTTCAGCCATGTTATGCCGCCCGTGCTCCGAGCTGCTGCTCGACGATGCTGCGGCCGCCGTGATCGATCATGTACTCGAACTCATGCCGAAAATGCTTGAGGAAGCTTTGCACCGGCCAGGCCGCCGCATCCCCCAGCGCGCAGATGGTGTGCCCCTCGATGCGGTTGGCGACATCGACGAGGAGCGAGAGCTCCTCGCGCCGCGCCTCGCCCGCGAGCACCCGCTTCAGCAGGCGATTCATCCAGCCCGTGCCCTCGCGGCAGGGTGTGCACTGTCCGCAGGATTCGGACATGTAAAAGCGCGAGATGCGCTCGAGCACCCGCACCATGCAGGTGGTCTCATCCATGACGATGATCGCCCCGGTGCCGACCGCCGAGCCGATGGCACGCAGGGAGTCGTAATCGAAGTTGGTCTTGAGCATCACCTCTCCGGGCACCACCGGCACGGAGGAGCCGCCGGGAATGACCGCCTTGAGGCCTCGCCCGCCGCGCACGCCGCCGGCGAGCTCGAGCAGATCGCGGAAAGGGATGCCGAGCGGCAGCTCGAAGTTGCCCGGCTTTGCGACGTGGCCGGAGATCGAGTAGATCACGGTGCCCGCGGAGTTGGGCGGCCCGAGGGCCGCAAACCACTGCGGACCCTTGCGCTGGATCGTGGGGACCGAGGCGAAGGTTAGCGTGTTGTTGATGGTGGTCGGCTGCCCGTAGAGGCCGAAGTTGGCCGGAAACGGC
>JBAUOO010000153.1:0-20756 GCA_049579785.1 Steroidobacteraceae bacterium | reverse complement strand
GAAGTACACCGGGATGACGCCCCCTGCCCCGCGCAGACTCCGCGGAAAGGCGCCTGGCGCGAGCACCGCCGCCACGCTGTAGAGATATGACGTGCAGACCCCGAGCGCGATGAGGCTGAACATGTTGAGCGAGCGCAGCCGGACGGAAGCCCATCCGCGCACGAGCAGCGGCCCGCCGGCCCAGAGCACTACCGGTGTGGAGAGCGCGAGCTCGAGCCAAACCGACACGACGGGCCGAAGGTAGCGATGCGCGTTGCTCGCGCCAACATCCCCGGCCATGGCGAGGGCGACCAGGGGAATGGCGAGCGCCGCCCCAATCCAGAAGCGGCGCACCATCTCGCGCAGCTCGGGATTGCCCTCGGATTGGGCGGCAGGCTGCAGCGGCTCGAGCGCCATGCCGCAGATCGGGCAACCGCCGGGCTCCGTGCGCCGGACCTCGGGGTGCATCGGGCAGGTATGAATCTTCCCGCTCGGGGGCGCAGGGGCTCCCGCAGGGGCCGGCGCATGCGGCGGATGACTGTGGCTACAGGGGCTGCTCATAGGAGGCGAATTCTGCCTAGACCGGCGCTCCACAGCCACTGCGCGGCGCCAGCGGCCCGAACCCGCGAGGCGGTACTATTACCTATACCGCACCCCCGGTATCGCATCCTAAGATGAACGATGGACCCGATCCATCCTTCACTTTCCAGTCACAATCGAGCTCATGACACGCCCCACCCACCCAACTGCAGAATCCGAAGTCTCTTCTGCGCACGCTCCCCCGGAAGGGCTCCTCGATCGCGACCCTCCGAGCGTCGCCGCCGGCGTCATGCATGGACGGATGCTGCAGGTGTCGCGCTTGGCCACCATCGGGGAGATGGCGGCCGGCGTGGCCCATGAGCTCAATCAGCCCCTGACCGCCATCGCGAATTATGCGCAGGCTTGTGACCGGCTCCTCGGCCGGCCGGGCCCGAGCCTCGATGACATCCGCATCGCCATGCGCGAGATTGCGTCGCAGGCCGTGCGCGCGGGCGATATCCTGCGCCGGCTGCGCAGCCTCGCCCAGTCCCAACCGATGCGGCGCGAGCGCGCGAACATCAACGCAACGGTCGAAGCGATCCGCGATCTCATTCTGGCGGACAGTCGCGTGCATGGTGCCCAGGTGCAATTCGATCTTGCGGCGCACCTGCCGCCCGTCTCCATCGACACCGTTCAGATCCAACACGTGATCCTGAATCTGGTGCGTAACGGTCTCGAGACGCCCGCCGTCGCGGGTGTGGCGGCGCGTGAGCTCATCGTACGCACCGGCCTTGCTTCCGACGGCGATGTCGAAATCTCCGTGCTCGATAACGGCCCAGGCCTCTCGCCCGAAGCCCACAAGCGGCTGTTCGATCCGTTCTTCTCCACCAAGGCGGAGGGAACCGGACTCGGCCTCCCGATCAGCAACACGGTGGTGCGCGCGCACGGCGGCTCCCTCACCTACGGTGCCAACAGCCTCGGCGGCGCCTGTTTCGTCATGCGGTTGCCCACCGAGACGTGACGCCCGCGGGGCAGCGCATCGCATGCTCTCCTCCGCACTGCTCGCGAGCGTCCTGGAGTCCGCACCCGATGCGATCGTGATCGTCGATGCCGCCGGCCGCATCCTCTTCGCCAACCGCCGCATCACCGCGCTTTGCGGCTACCGGCCCGAGGAAATCGTCGGCCAGGCAATCGAGTGCCTGCTGCCGGAGCGATACCGGCAGATCCATCTCGGTCACCGGCGCGATTACGCCCGCAACGCGCGCCCCCGTCCCATGGGGCTCGATCTCGAGCTCTATGCCCTGCACAAGGATGGGTCGGAGCTGCCCGTCGAGATATCGCTGAGCCCGATCCGCGACGGCGAGCGCCAGCTCGTGGCGGCGGCGCTTCGCGATGTGACCGATCGCAAGCGCATCCAGAGCGAGCTCATGCAGGCCCGGGAAGCGGCCGAGCGGGCGAATCTCGCCAAGGGCCGCTTTCTCGCCACGGCGAGTCACGACCTGCGCCAGCCCCTGCAAACCTTGTCGCTCCTCAACGGCACGCTCCGCCGGGTCGTATGCGATCCGGTCGCAGGCGAGGTGGTGGCTCAACAGGGTCAGGCCATCGATGCCATGTCGCGACTGACCAACGCCCTGCTCGACATCAACAAGCTGGAGTCGGGCGCAATCCGGCCGGATCCCGCCGATTTCGCCGTGGCGGCGCTCTTTGCGGAGATGCGCAACGAATTTGCGAGCGTCGCCGCGATCAAGGGTCTCGAGCTGCGTATCGAGGCTGCCGCGCCGTCGGCGCATTCCGATCCCGCGCTCGTCGGCCAGATCCTGCGCAATCTCATCTCCAATGCCATCAAATACACGCGCCGGGGCTGGGTACGGCTGCGCGCCGTGCCCTCTCCAGGCGGCGTGCGCCTGGAGGTGGCGGATACCGGCATCGGCATCCCGGCCGAGAACCTGCCGTACATCTACGACGAGTTCTACCAGATCGACGTCGCGAGCAATACCGCGCGCGAAGGCTATGGCCTCGGGTTGAGCATCGTGCATCGCCTGGTGAAACTGCTGGACCTCAAGCTCGAGGTGCAATCGGAACCAGGACACGGCTCGACGTTCATCCTGGAATTGCCGGCCGGCGCGCAAGTTGCGGGGCGCAGCGCCGCGACGGCTTCGAGCGCGGACCGGACTGGGACGCACGCGGCGTCGGCCCGCATTCTGCTGGTCGACGATGATGCCGGCGTTCGCAACGCGACGGCGATGCTGCTGCGGGTCGAGGGCTTCGAGGTGCTGTGCGCCGCATCTCTCGCGCAGGCCGATGAGGCGCTTCGCAAGGATCCGCGGATCGACCTCGTCATCGCCGACTACCACCTGCAGCACGGGGAGACCGGCATCGAGGCGATTGCGACGGCACGAACGTTCGCCGGCGAGCATCTGGGCGCGATCCTCGTGAGCGGCGATACCTCCTCCGCGCTGCGCGAGGTGAAGGCGACCGACCGGTTGCGCATCGTGAGCAAGCCCATCCGGGCGGACGAGCTGCTGTCGATCGTCGCCGAGCTGCTGCCCGTCGGGAAAGATACGTAGGGACGGTGGGGCGTCGACGATGGATACTGCTTATATGGCATCCAGCATCCCGGTTCCGCCGCGACGGAGCGATGCGGATCTGCTGCTCCGCTACGACGTGGCCGGCCCGCGCTACACATCCTATCCGACCGCGCCGCAGTTCCGGGCGGACTTCGGCGAGGCGCAGTATCGCGAGCACGCGCGGCGCGGCAACGCGATGCTCTCTCCCCGGCCGCTGTCGCTTTACGTTCATGTCCCGTTCTGCGCGAGTCCGTGCTTCTACTGCGGCTGCAATCGGCTCATCACACGCGATGCCAGCGCGGGCAGCCGCTACGTCGAGCGACTGCTGCGCGAAGCCTCGATGGTCGCGCCGCTTTTCGATCACCCTCGCGAAGTGCGCCAGCTGCACCTCGGCGGCGGCACGCCCAACTTTCTGCGCGCCGTAGACCTGACACGGCTCATCGAGGCACTGGCCCGGAATTTCCGCTTCAGCCGCGCGGCCGATCTTGACTTCTCGATCGAGCTCGACCCTCGGTTCGCCACGGCCGCCGATGTTGAGAGCCTCGGGCGTCTCGGCTTCAACCGGGCGAGTCTCGGCGTCCAGGACTTCGATCCGCGCGTGCAACAGGCCGTCAACCGCATTCAGAGTGTCGAGCAGACGCTCGGCATCATCGAAGCGTGCCGCGCAGCGGGCTTGCGCTCCATCAACGCCGATCTCATCTACGGACTGCCGCACCAGTCGCTCGAGGGCTTCGCGCGCACGTTGGATACGATCATCGCGGCCTCGCCCGATCGGCTCGCGGTCTACGGCTATGCCCATATGCCGCGGCTCTTCAAGGCGCAGCGCCACATCGAGAGCCAAGCGCTTCCCGAGCCCGCGGCGCGCATCGCGCTTCTCGAGCTCGCGATCGACAGGCTCGGCGCCGCGGGCTACCGCTACATCGGCATGGACCATTTCGCCAGGCCCGAGGATGATCTCGCCCGCGCCCGGGCAGCGGGCGGCCTGCATCGCAACTTCATGGGGTACACGACTCACGCGGGCTGCGAGCTCATCGGCCTCGGCATGAGCGCGATCAGCCATTTCGGCGATAGCTTTACCCAGAACCATCGCGATCTTTCCGCGTGGGAGGCGGCGCTCGATGCCGGCCGCCTCCCTGTCTGGCGCGGACTCACACTCACCGGCGATGATCGTGTACGAGCGGAAGTGATCCAGAGCCTCATGTGCGACGGTAGCGTCGATTTCGCCAGGATCGAGAGCCGCTTTGGCATCGGCTTCGAGAGCTATTTCGCCGAGGCCCTCGAGCGGCTCGGGCCGCTCGTTGCCGACGGGCTGGTGACGCTCGAAGGGCGGGCGCTTCGCGCGACCGACTGGGGACGATTCCTGCTGCGGATCATCGCGATGTGCTTCGACCGCTATCTTGCGCAAGACACCGTGCCTGCCAGGGATGCGGACGCGGCGCCGCAGAGGGGATTCTCGCGAGTCGTCTGACATCACGGTCCTCTCGCCAACAGGCTGCCGCCGCCTGACTCATTCGTACCGCAGCGCTTCGATGGGATTCAACCGCGCCGCCTTGCGCGCCGGGTAATAGCCGAAGAAGATCCCAACCGCGGCCGAGAAGAGGAAGCCGCCGCCGATCGCGCCGGCCGAGAGCTGGGTCGGCCAGTGGGCTACCGCCGAGATCAGCGCCGAGGCGGCAACACCCGCCAGGATGCCGGCGACGCCGCCGGTCACGCTCAGGAAAATCGATTCCGCAAGAAACTGCAGCAGCACGTGCAGGCGGCGGGCCCCGATCGCCATCCGCAGCCCGATCTCGCGCGTGCGCTCGGTCACCGAGACGAGGAGGATGTTCATGATCCCGATTCCGCCGACCAGCAGTGAGATCGAAGCCACGACGGCCAGCAGCAACGCCATGATGTGTGAGGAGCCCTGCGCCGCCTGGGCGATCTGGCTGAGATTGCGCACGGCGAAGTCGGCAGTCACCCCCGGGCCGATGTGGTGACGCCGATCGAGCGTCGCGGTCACCTCCTCGAGCGCCGCCGGAACCCGGCTCTGACTTGCCGCCTGCACATAAATGGAATTGACGTATCCGGTGAGGCGGGCCGGAATGTTGTATGGGTTGGGCGGCGGGGGGAAGGCCGCCGCCGAGGTGGTGACGCTCACCGTCGCGCCGGAGACCGTGGTCGTCGGGATGCTCTGCGCCTCGCTCGGCGCGGCCACACCCAGGACCTTCTCCTCGGCCGCGCTGAAGGGAATGATCACCACGTCATCCTGGTCCTGGCCGTAGGCGGTCTGGCCTTTTGGCGCGAGCAGACCCACGACCCGCAGGCTCTCGCCTTTGACCAGGACTTGGGCGCCGATCGGATTCTCGTAGGCGCCGAACAGCTGCTGGTAGACCGTCTGGCCGAGCAGGGCGACCATGGCGGCGCCCGTCTCGTCGGACTGATCCAGCATGCGGCCCGCTGCGATGCGCCAGTTGGTGATTGGCATGTAACCCGGCGTCACGCCCTCGACGTTCGTGGTCCAGTTCTGGCTGCCATACTCCACCTGGGCCAGCTGGCGGATCATGTAAGCCACATCCGCGACAGCCGGGTCGTCACGGCGCAGCGCCTGAGCGTCCCCCGTGGTGAGGGTCGAGGCGCTGCCGAGACCCGAGCGAACCCCATTCGAGGTGGTTGCTCCCGGCACCACGACCAGCATGTTGGTTCCGAGGCTCGCGATCTGCGTGGTCACCGCCTCGTTGGCGCCCTGACCGACCGCGACCATGGCGATGAGCGCGGCTACACCGATGAACACGCCCAACATGGTCAGTGCAGAGCGCAGCTTGTTGCGGCCGACCGCCTGAGCGGCATTCAGGAGGACCATGCCCGAGAAGCCGAGAGAAGCCGCCTGCGCGGCGGGAGCCGGTCCGCCGAAGCCGGCGGCCGTGGACGCCGCCGGGCGGCCGCCCTCGCGCGCCGGGACGACAACCGGGGCGGCGTTGACCTCGTCGGAGATGATCCGTCCGTCGCGCATTGTCACGATGCGGTCGGCATACTTGGCGATATCGGGCTCGTGAGTCACCAGGATAACGGTGACGTTCTCCTCGCGATTGAGCCGGCGCAGAGTCTGCATGATCTCGTGCGAGGTGCGAGTGTCGAGATTGCCCGTCGGCTCGTCGGCGAGCAGTACCGCCGGCCGATTGATGAGCGCCCGCGCGATTGCGACACGCTGCTGCTGGCCGCCGGACAGCTGACTCGGGCTGTTCTGCTCCCGCCCCCCCAATCCGAGCTCCGCGAGCGCGGCGCTTGACCGCGCCAGCCGCTCGCGCCGACGCGCCGGTCCCGCACCCGTATAAAAGAGTGGCAGGGCCACGTTCTCGATGGCGCTCGTGCGGGCGAGCAGGTTGAAGCTCTGGAAGACGAACCCGAGGCGCTCGCTGCGGATGCGGGCGAGCTCCGGCTCGCTGAGATCGGCGAGCTCGGTCCCCTCGAAGAGGTACTGGCCTTCCGTCGGCCGGTCGAGGCAGCCGCAGACGTTCATCAGCGTGGACTTGCCGGAGCCGGATGCCCCTACTATTGCGACGAACTCACCGCGCTCGATCGTGAGCGATACTGCATCGAGCGCGCGCACCTCCGTATCGCCCAACCGATAGAGTCGGGTGACGCCCCTCAGCTCGATCACCGGTTGCGCCATGGCTCCGTCGGACTCCTACAGCCCGAAGCGGAAGGTCCGCGCGCTCGAGCCCGCTGCCGCGCGCTGCTCGCCGATGATCACCGCGTCTCCCAAACGAAGCCCGACTCCGACGACCTCGCTATAGGTACCGTCGTCGAGACCGGTGCGCACGGGGACGGCGACGGGGTTGGCACCTTGCAGCACCCAGACCCGCACCGGCTGCCCCGGCCCGGCCGCGCCCGCCGGCGCCGATCCGGCGCTCTGCGGCTCCCCGCCTATCGCCCCCGAGCCGAAGCCGCCCGGCGTGAAGCGCAACGCCTGATCGGGCACGCGCAGCACGTTCGTACGCTGCGCCGTCACGATGCTCACCGTGGCCGTCATGCCCGGCATGAGCGGGAAGTCGCGATTGTTGTTGCTCACCCCGACTACCGCATCGTAGGTCACGACGTTCTGTACGACCTGCGGCGCCTGGCGCACCTGCACGATGCTCGCATGGAAGGTGTGGTCGGGAAAGCCCTCCACCGTGAAGGCCACCGCTTCACCGTCCCTCACTGCGCCGACATCGCTTTCGCTGACGTTGGTATCGACCTGCATCCGCGTGAGATCGGTCGCGATGAGGAATAGCGTCGGTGTCTGGAAGCTCGCCGCCACGGTTTGGCCGAGCGTGATGTTGCGCGCCACGACCGTGCCGTTGACGGGCGAGACGATGTTGGTGTAGCCGAGATTGACCTCGGCGGTCGACACCAGCGCCCGATCGAGCTGCACCGAGCCCTCGAGCTGGTGCACGAGCGTAGCCTGATCGGTGTAGGTGATCTTCGCGACCGAATTCTGCTGCAACAAGACCGCATAGCGGGCGAGATCCACCTTGGCACCCGAAAGCTGCGCGCTGTCACGCGCCAGCTGTCCTCTTGCCTGCTCGAGCGCCGCCTGGTAGGGGCGCGGATCGATGCGGGCGCAGAGCTGCCCCTTCTTCACCCGCGTGTTGTAATCACAGTAGACATCCTGGATGACACCCGAAACGTACGACCCGATGATGATGGTCATGACGGGATTTACCGTACCGGTCGCGGTGACGGTCTTCGCAACCGTGCCGCGGGTCACGGGGGCCGTGAGGTACTTAGCCGGTACGGGAGGTCGCGAGACCCACCAGCCCGCAAGGAGAGCGACGATCGCGGCGCTCGCGATGGCCGCATACTTGCCGACCCGACGCGGCGCCCTTCGCGGTCTCGCAGCCTCCGGCACGGGCTCCGGCGCCGTCTCGCGCTTGTCCTCCGTTCCAACCAACCTCATCTGCTGCAAGGTACGCCCTCCTCGGTTCTCTCACTGCAACCGCCGATGAGGGCCAGCGTTTCACGAGCGCCTCGCGTACTGAAGTCGTACTTTCCACGACGCCCTACGTACTTGCCGCAGCTCCGAGGTCCGGCCGCGGCTAGGCATTCCTGCGTATTGGCGGCGCTCACGCGTGCTGAAAAGATCGTCCGTGCCGGATGGGCGGCCTGCCAGGTGGAAGCTTTCATGTACAAAAACATTCTCGTCCCCGTGGATGGCAGCGAGACGGCGGAGCGGGCTCTTGCCGAGGCCATCCAGCTGGCGCGCAGCCTGTCCTCCCGCATCCGCCTCATGCACATCGTCAATAGCACTCCGTGGATCACCCAGGGCGCGCCCGGGGCCATCGAGGAGCTCCTCACCCAACTGCGCAGCACCGGCGAGTCGATCATCCATGAGGCGAAGACGGCCGTTCGCGGGGCTGGCCTCGAAGTCGACGACAGGTTGATCGAGGCGATTGGCGAGCGGGTCGGCGAATTCGTGGTCAGCGAGGCGAATGACTGGCCGGCCAACCTCATCGTGTGCGGCACCCACGGACGGCGAGGCCTCAGGCGCCTGCTCATGGGCGGGGATGCCGAGTACATCGTGCGTCACAGTCCCGTGCCGGTCCTTCTCGTCCGCGGATCGTGACTGTCGGTCAGATCATGCGATGGGCAGCGAGGACACCCTCAAGTGGCTGTCGATGCATGCGCAGTCACGGCCACGAGCTGCTCGTTCGTGAGCTCAGGATTCGGCAGTGAAACTCTCGCCCTGTTCGGGCACCGTCACTTCGAGCTCGAGGGCGCGGCGCAAGTGCTGACGCAGCGCGTCCGCGGCGGCCGGCTCGCCATGCGTCACGAACACCCGCCGTGGCCGGGAGGGCGCAGCGGCCAGCCAGGCGACGAGCTCGCGGTAGTCGGCATGGCTCGAGGTGCCGTGCAGCTGCACGATCTCGGCGCGAACGGGCACCCACTCGCCGAGACACTTGATGCTCTCCGCGCCGGCGAGCAGGGCGGCGCCGCGCGTGCCCGCGGCCTGGTAGCCCGTGAAGAGAATCAGATTGCGCGCATCCGGCGCGAACGCCTTCAGGTGATGCACCACGCGCCCGCCGGTCGCCATGCCGCTCGCCGCGAGGATGATCATTGGCCCTGACCTTTGATTGAGCGCCTTCGACTCCTCGACACCGGTGACGAAGTGCGCAACGCCGGTCATCGCGGTGAGATCATGACCGTTGAGCCGGTGCTCGTCCGGATAGTCCTGATACAGGGGTGTCGCATCCTCGGCCATCGGGCTGTTGAGGTACACCGGCACGTCCGCAATCGCGCGCTTCGCCTTCAGTCGCCCGATCAGGTGCAGCAGCAGCTGCGCCCGCCCGATCGCAAAGGTCGGCACGATCGCCACCCCGCCGCGTGCAAGCGTGCGATCGAGCGGTGCGACGAGCTCGGTCTCGGGATTGACCGGCGAATGCAGCCGATCGCCGTAGGTCGACTCGATCACGACCCAGTCGGCCGCGGGCGGCGGCGCCGGCGCCCGCATCAGTGGGTCATGCGTGCGCCCGAGGTCGCCGGAGAAAAGGATTCGCTCGCCGCGGGACTCGAGACGGACGGAGGCTGCGCCGAGAAGATGTCCGGCGCGCGAGAAGCTCGCGTGTACATCGGCACAGAGAGCGATCTCCGACGGCAGCGTGACCGGATGCAGTCGCTCGAGCGCCGCGCGCGCATCGGCCTCCGTATACAACGGCAGCGCGGGGGAGTGCTTGGAGTATTTATGTCGGTTCGCATATTCCGCCTCCTCCTCCTGCAGCCGCGCGGCGTCCGGCAGCATGAGTGAGAGCAACCTGCGAGTCGCCTCCGTGCAGTAGACCGTACCGCGGTATCCCTCGCGCACGAGCACGGGCAGATAGCCCGAGTGATCGATGTGGGCGTGTGTCAGGAGCACGGCATCGAGCGACCGCGGGTCGAAGGGAAGCGGCTGCCAATTCCGTTCCCGCAGGCGCTTCAGACCCTGGAAGAGCCCGCAATCGATGAGCAGCCGCCGCGCGCCAAGCTCGACCAGATACTTCGAGCCCGTCACCGCACCCGCCGCGCCCAGGAAGGTCACTCTCATGAGGCTGAAGCATATCGATTAGAACGGCGACCCATCTGTACGCAGAAGTACCCACGCGGATGGTCTCTCTCGCGGCGGCGCTGCCGAACTGGCTCAAGGCCTTCATGCTCCTCAGTGCCGCGCACACGGCGCCATGGGCCGCGGGACACCTCCTCGGGGAGCGCCTCGCGGCACCCCCGGGCCTCGATGAGATACCCGAGGCGCTGACTCCACTTCTCACCCTCTCGACTGCTCTCGGTATCGGTGCGGGCGCCGTCTGGACGTTGACCGGAGTCTTCACGCTGGCCGACCTCGCGGCCATGCCGCTGCGGCGGCATCCGCCGGATGACGTCTCTGCCTGATCCGCACTTGTCCCAATAGCCCCACGGACCGCGGCAACTCAGACTCACCGTTGCGTTACCCACGGACCAGGTGTCCGAATGGGCCGGGCGAGATCGTGCCAGCGACCGAGACCAACTCATCGAGGAATTGACAATGATACTTCCGCTGCAGATCACCTTTCGTCATATCGACCCCTCCCCTGCGCTGGAGGCCCGCATTCGCGAGCTCGCCTCGAGACTCGACAGGTTTAGCGAGCACATCATGCGCTGCCACGTCATCGTGGAGCCGCCTGCCCATCACCAGCATCAGGGCTTTCTCTACGATTTCAGGATCGACATCACCCTGCCCGGCGAGGAGATCGCGATCCGGCACGCCCATCCAGCGGATCACGCTCACGAAGATCCCTACGTGGCGCTGCGCGATGCCTTCCGGGCAGCGCGCCGCAAGCTCGAGGATTACGAGCGCAAGCGGCGCCGCGACGTGAAGACGCACACCGAGACCGCCTCGAGATGACCGGGCGCCCCCTTCAGAACGCGTGAGGTATGCCATGGACCTCGAACAAGTCATCCATTCCCGACGCGCAGTTCGCGAGTACATGGAAGAGAGCATCGGGCGCCCCGTCTTGCAAAAACTGATCGACGCCGCGATTCAGGCGCCGAGCGCCGTCAACGAGCAGCCGTGGCTCTTTGCCGTGGTGCAGGACCGGGGTCTTCTGGGGCTGATCTCCCGCGAGGCCAAAGCCCGCTTGTCGATCGCGCCACCCCAGAATCTCGCGCTCCACCGCCTTCACGAGTTGCGCAACGATCCGGACTTCGACATCTTCTATCATGCTCCCGTCCTGATCGTGATCGCGAGCGCCACCGAGAGTCGATGGGCCGTGGAAAACTGTGCGCTCGCCGCCGCAAACCTGATGCTCGCGGCATGTGCCGAGGGGCTCGGGACGTGCTGGATCGGACTCTCGCAAGGCTGGCTCGCCACCATCGAAGGAAAGGCGGCGCTCGGACTCCCGGCGGCTTGCCTGCCCGTGGCGCCGATCATCGTCGGGCGGCCGAAATCACCATCCCCTGCGATTCCCAGAAAGGCGCCGCAGATTCGGTGGATCGGCGCCTGAGCATCACGCCCGGCCGGGCCGCCGCCGCTTCACCCGCGATTGGCGGCCGTCTTCGACTCGACTGTTGTTGCCGAAGGCGCGCTGGCGTCTCGCAGCCTCGCCGGCGGCTGGCTTCGCAGGACCTCATCGAGTGCGGCGCGGTCCACGACCTCATGCTCGAGCAGCACCCGGGCGAGCGCATCCAGGGCAGGACGTTTGTCGGTAAGTGTCCGGCGTACGCGGGCATGAGCGTCCCTGATCAGACGCGCGATGTCCTCGTCGATGAGCTTCGCGGTCTCCTCGCTGTAATTGCGGCGTACAGGAGCGTCTGCTACCTGCAGAAACGCCCCCGCTCGCGGTGAGTCGAACGTGACCTGCCCCAAGCGCTCGCTCATGCCGTACTGCGTGACCATGTGTCGCGCCATGTCGGTCGCCCGCTCGAGGTCATCCTGCGCGCCGGTAGAGACATCCCCATAGACGAGCTCTTCGGCGACGCGGCCCCCGAGAAGCACGTCGAGCCTGTCGAGCAGCTCGGTGCGCTTGAGCAGATATCGATCCTCGGTGGGAAGCTGCTGCGTGTAGCCGAGCGCCCCGATGCCGCGTGGAATGATGGAGATCTTGCTGACCCGGTCCGCATGGGGACGCGACTCCGCGACGAGCGCGTGGCCGGCCTCGTGATAGGCCACCGTCTCCTTCTCCTTGGGGTTCATCACGCGATTGCGCTTCTCGAGTCCGGCGATCACCCTGTCGATCGCCTCGTCGAAGTCCTGCATCTCGACCGCCGCCTTGCTCTTGCGTGCCGCGTGCAAGGCGGCCTCATTGACGATGTTGGCGAGGTCCGCGCCCGCGAATCCCGGCGTCTTGGCCGCAATCACGGTGAGATCGACCTGCGGAGCGAGCACGACGTTACGCGCATGAACCTTCAGTATCTGCTCTCGTCCTTTGATGTCCGGCCGATCGATGGCCACGTGCCGGTCGAAGCGCCCGGGCCTGAGCAGCGCCTGATCGAGAATCTCGGGACGATTGGTCGCGGCGAGAATGATGACGCCGCTCTGGGTGTCGAACCCGTCCATCTGCACGAGCAACTGATTGAGCGTCTGCTCCCGCTCATCGTTGCCGTTGAGGCCCGCCACGCCGCGCGCCTTGCCGAGCGCGTCGAGCTCATCGATGAAGATGATGCACGGCGCAAGCTTCTGCGCCTGAGCAAACAGATCCCGCACGCGCGCCGCGCCCACCCCGACGAACATCTCGACGAACTCCGAGCCGCTGATCGAGAGGAACGGGACTCCCGCCTCCCCCGCCACCGCCTTGGCGAGCAGCGTCTTGCCGGTGCCGGGGGCGCCGACGATCAGAACTCCTTTCGGAATCTTGCCGCCGAGCCTGCGGAAGCGCTCGGGATCGCGCAGGAACTGCACCACTTCCATGAGCTCCGCCTTGGCCTCGTCGATGCCGGCGACGTCGGCGAAGCGCACCTTGCTCTTCGACTCGACGTAGACCTTTGCCTTGCTCTGCCCGACACCCATCATCGAGCCCATGCCGCCGCCGCTGCCCTTGCGCAGCATGAAACTCCAAAGCACGATGATCACGACCACTGGCAGGACCCAGGAGAGCAGCGACCCGAGCCACACGTTCTGGGGAGCCGCCGAGTAGCGCACGTGCGCCGCCTGGAGCTCCGAGACGAGCTGCGGGTCATTGACGGGGTGGGTCTGAATTTCGTGCAAGTCGGGAATCGCCGCAGGAGGTTGCGTTGCGGCAGCCCCCGCCGCGGCAGCGGGTCCCGCGCCTCGACCGGACGTCGCCTTCTGCGGCGCATTCGCGGGCGGAACGGCCGGCGCGAAGCCCTCGAGCGGCGAGCTCGGCCCGGGCGTCAGGGCGACTCCCTTGATCTGCTTGTATTCAGCCGCAGGCAACAGCTTCTCGGTGCCCTTGAGATCAACGACGGCTTCTATCGTGTCCTGTCCGATGGTTGCCTCGGTCACTTTGCCGGCGGCAAGCAGCGTCTTGAAGTCGCTGTAGGGAATGGTCGCGCCGGGCGACTGTGCGAGAAACAATTCAAAAAAGGCGAGCAGCAGAACCCCCGCGAAGAGATACCATAGGAAATTGGATTGCTTCTCGCCCATGATCCCAATGCTGCCGGTGCCGATCCGAAACGGCGATACGTATAAGCCGCGCCCCCGTCGAGCGCGGATCGCCAAGAACGGCGGGACGATTCCCGTGTGGCTGACCGCATCGTTGCTCCGAGGCTCGGACGGCAAGCCGAGCGGCGTAGTGACTACGGAACGCGAGCCGAAAGGCGACGCGCGCGGCAATTGACCTGGGACGTCGTGTCCGCAGATCCTGCATCACAACGTCGACAAGGGGTTGCGGCTCGCCGGCGCATCCGCGCCCCGTTTCGGGGGCGGCACGGTGCTCGCGCCGCGCGCCGGACCCCTGCGCCCTTGCTTACGCAGTCGTCTGACGAGTTGGTGACCCGCTCAACGCGTGGACCGCCCGCGGGCACGCCCTCCGTACAAGTCACGACGACGCGAAGCCGTCAAAGCGCTATCTGAGAAATCATGGCGATGCGCTCTCATATCTTCGTGGATCGTGCGGCGGCGGGCGTCGCGCTCGCGCGGGAGTTGCAGCGGCGGGTCCTGGAGCAGCCGCTCATCGTGCTTGCGCTTCCCCGCGGGGGTGTCGCGGTTGCTTACGAGGTTGCCCGTATGCTTCGTGCGGCGCTCGATGTTATCGTGGTGCGCAAGATCGGCATGCCAGGAGAGCCGGAGCTCGCGATCGGCGCGATCGCCTCAGGTGACATCATCGTGCGTGAGCCAGGTATCGAGAAGGAGTTTACCGATGTCGCCGGGAGCTTCGATAGGCTGGTTGCAGAGCAGCGCCTGGAGCTCGAACGCCGGGAGCGGGTCTACCGCGCCGGCGCCGGCGCGCTCGAGCTCAGAGGCAAATCGGCGATTCTCGTCGATGACGGGCTCGCTACGGGTTGTACGATGCTCGCGGCCGTGCGTGCCGCGCGCAAGGCCGGCGCGGCCACGGTCCTCGTCGCCGCTCCGGTCGCCTCCCCTGAAGCCGCAGCGCTCGTGCGGCGGGAAGCGGATGTAGCCGTCATACTGCAGACTCCCGCTGCGCTTTTCGCAATCGGTCAGTGGTATTGCAACTTCGAGCAGCTCGAGGACGCCGAGGTCTGTCGCCTGTTGGATCTCAGCCGGCGGGATTGCAAGGGTGGTCCGGCGCCGGGCCGGTTGCGGCCGCGATAGCCAATGGAATCTTCGATGCGACCCGTGAGCACCGCCGCTCGCTGCCGCTGGTCGAGCTTCAATCCGACTCGGGCGGCTGATCCCGCGAAGGTGTTTGGTGCTCTGCGACCGCGGCGGTTCTCGTATCGAGCGATTGCGCCTGCGCGTCCGGCCGGATAAATACCCGGATCCGGGCCAGCCGCTCATATAACTGCTGCTTGCGTCGCAGTGGCACCCACCCGTACAGCAACATCTCGGCCGGTCGCCACAGAGCAAGCCACGCGAGGATGATGAGACCCTCGTCGAGGATCTGCGGAAGCGTGCCGAGGAGCCCCCCGAGCATGCTGCGCAGTCCCATGCTGAGGAGAAACACGAGCACCCCGGCGAGCAAGGTCCATTCGCTGCTCCAGATGTGCTCGCGGACCGCCCGACGCGCAGAACTTGCCATACGGCCATAGTAGTTCTCGATAGCCGTTTGAAGATCCGTCGCCGACGCTCTCCCGTCGTGCGCGTGTACATAGAGATTCCAGGTTTCGGCGGAGAGCTTTTCGCTGAATTCCGCCTCGATGAACTCGGCGGCCTCCCGATCGAGGTCGCGATCCCAGAACGGGGAAGGGTCTAGGGAATTGAACAGCTGTGAGAGCTCGCGAATATGGATGTTGACGGCCGCGGAGCTGCCGGCGCGGTGTCTACGCCCATGGCGGAGCCGCACGAGCTGCTTGAGAATCATGAAGCTCTTTATATGGGATGTCCGTCGTGGGACAATATGCAGTCTCCGCAGGGGGCGCCGCCTGAGCGCTCGGCTTCGCAGCCAGTAGCATTTGCTTACAATTGCGTTCTGGGTGTAGCCTAGAATCGTTCCAAGTTGTTGGCGCGCGCACACGGGCGGTAACCGAACGGGGCGTCATAGGCAGACGGCCAAGACACACGCGGGCCCGGAAACCGCGCCGTTCAAACAGACGCTTGAACGCCGTCTCCCACGGGAAGAACGCCTCGCTGGACCACGGGCAATGAAAACCGCTCCATTTGACCTCGCGCGCAGTGCATTGGATGCAGCCCCCGACGCGATGATCATCATCGATGATTCGGGTGCCATCGGTTTCGTCAATCGCCAGGTGTCGTCGCTATTCGGGTACGCGCACGATGAAATCATAGGTAAACCTGTCGAGTTGCTCATGCCTGATCGCTTCCACGCGCGTCACGTCGGCCACCGCGAGCATTACTGGAGCAGCGTGCGAGTGCGTCCCATGGGAGTGGGCCTCGAGCTCTTCGGACGGCGCAAGGACGGCACGGAGTTCCCCGTAGAGATCAGCCTGAGCCCGATCGAGCACGAGCAGGGCACACTCGTTGCCGCCGCGATCCGCGACGTGACCGACCGCAAGCGCGCGGAAGCGGAGCTCATCCGGGCGCGCGAGGTGGCGGATCAGGCACGAGAGCTCGCCATTGAAGCGCGCGAGGCCGCCGATCGAGCCAACCAGGGAAAGAGCCGATTTCTCGCGACGGCGAGCCACGATCTGCGCCAGCCGCTGCAGACGCTCGAGCTCCTCAACGGCTCCCTGCGCCGGCTGCCTGCCAACGATGCGGTCGCGCAGGCCGTGGCGCAGCAAGGGGTGGCGATCGGCGCCATGTCGCGCCTGCTCAATGCCTTGCTCGACATCAGCAAGCTCGAATCGGGCGCCATCCGGCCGGAGCCGACCGATTTTTCCGTGCTTGCCATCTTCGAAGAACTCCGTCGCGAGTTCGCCACGAGCGCCGCGGACAAGGGACTGCAGTTTCAGGTCAGCGCCGCAGAGGAATACGCCTATAGCGACCCGTCCCTGATCGAGCAGATCCTGCGAAACCTCGTATCGAATGCCATCAAATACACGCAACGGGGGCTCGTAGCGCTGCGGTGCTTCACCTCTGCCGACGCCACATTGAATCTTGAAGTCCTCGACACCGGCATCGGTATTCCGGCCACGCAGATCCATTACATCTACGACGAGTTCTACCAGGTCGGTGTCCCGACCAACAGCACCCGCGACGGCTACGGATTGGGACTGAGCATCGTCCAACGAATCGTGAAGCTGCTCAACCTCAAGCTCGAGGTGCGCTCCGAGGTCGGGAAGGGGTCGCTGTTCTCGCTGACTGTGCCAGCCAGCGGCGTCCGCGTGTTGCACTCGCGTGCCGCACGGCCGGAAGTGCACGTTGGTTGGCAACCCATCGGAGCGCCACGCGTACTGCTCGTCGAGGATGACAGGAGCGTTCGCGATGCGACGCGGATGCTGCTTTCAGTGGAAGGCTATCAGGTGACGGGCGTTGCGACTCTTGCCGAGGCGCTCGAGCATGCGGCCTGTCAGAATGCAATCGACCTGCTCGTAACCGACTATCACCTCGCGAACGGGGAGACGGGTACCGCGGTCATTTCCGCGCTGCGCGAGTCGCTCGGCACGCATCTCAAGGCCGTACTCATGACCGGGGATACCTCGACCGCCGTCAAGGATCTGCCGCGCGACCCGTTCATGCGGGTCGCGAGCAAGCCCGTGCAGGCAGATGAGCTGCTCACGCTCATGCGGGCGCTGCTTGCAGTCTGATCCGCCGCAGCCTCCCGCAGCGGTCCGACCGCAACGCGCGAGGACCACCACATCGGTCGGCGAGCTGCACGGCCGCCTGGTGCAGGTATCGCGCCTGGCGACGATCGGCGAGATGTCGGCAGGCATCGCGCACGAGCTCAATCAGCCGTTGACTGCGATCGCCAATTACGCCCGCGCCTGCGATAGGCTGCTCGGTCGGGCGGATGCGGACCTGGCGGAGGTGCGCGGAGCGCTGCGCGAGATCGCCGCGCAGGCGATTCGCGCCGCGGATATCCTGCGTCGGCTGCGCACCCTGGCGGGCTCGCAGGCGATGAAGCGGCAATCGACCGGCATCAACACCGTAGTCGAGGAAATCCGGGATCTGATCCTGGCGGACGCGCGCGCTCACGGCGCTCAGGTCGGATTCGAGCTCGGCGCGCAGCTGCCGCGCGTCTCGATCGACGCCGCGCAGATCCAACACGTCATCCTCAACCTGGTACGAAACGGCCTCGAGGCGCTCAATGCGGAGGAGCCATCTCGCCGAGCCCTGCACCTGCGTACACGAGCTACCGAGGATGGCGATGTCGAGATAGCGATCTGCGACACCGGTCCGGGTTTGTCGCCCGAGGCGCTCGGAAAGCTTTTCGACCCGTTCTTCTCCACCAAGTCCTGCGGAACGGGGCTGGGATTGGCCATCAGCAACACGGTGGTGCGCGCGCACGGCGGCACCCTGCGCCATCGCCCGAACGTACCCCGTGGTGCGTGCTTCCATATCCGGCTACCGGCGGAGGAAGAAAAGTGAGCCTCCCGGCGCGGCGGGCGAGCGGCGGACACGGCTCGAGCGGGAGTGAAGCATGCGATATCTGAGCGGTCGCGCGCCCAACGAAAGGGTGGGTTGCGAGATCAGGGGAAACGTGGTGTGGCTCACCTATCCGGCAAGAGATCGTAAGCGGCGGTCAACCGACCCGGCCGCCTCACTGAAGCAGAGCGTCGCGGTTCTGGCCCGCGAGATCAAACGATCCGACAAGCTCAAGATCGACATCGCGGCCGCCGTCGATGCGAGGCGGTACGCGCTCTACAGGGGCTCGACGATGTCGGGGGCGCATGCCGCGAATTGCAGTCTGGCCAGGGCGCAGAGCATTCATCTGAGCGGTCTTCTGCGATTCGTCCACTCGATCGCTGCCGCAGGATCCGATGACCGGACCCGCTCGACAACCGAGCTCGATCGTCTTACGGGGAGCCTTCGCGAGCTTCGGGCCAGCCTGGAGCGCGCCCGAGAGCTTTCGCGGAATGTGCTGATGCAATGTCAGCCTCGCGACTGAGGCGGGGCGCACGTCGGCGTTGACCGATTCTCGGCGCTGAAAGTCACTAGGCGCGGCTGGAGAGCTGCGCCACGCATCTCGCAACAAGTACCTACTTGAGTCGATCGCCTGCCCGGCGTGGAAACTGGCGCGCGGCAAGCGATGCATCGGCGGCGGCCTGGTTCGATGCGCCGCGGCGCAATAGGCCCTGAGGCGTATGTAGTTCCGCGTATTCTCAGGCCCGGGTTTCCTGCCGCACGATCACCAGGTAGTGCTCGAGAGGTGATTCACATGAGAGCCGATAGCGACATCAAGCGGGACGTGGAAGCGGAGCTCAAATGGGCACCGGACGTCTGGGAGATGGATATCGCGGTGAACGTGACGATTGGTGTCGTCACACTTACGGGTTACGCCGCCAACGCTCACGAGAAGTATCGCGCCGAAGCGGCGGTGAAACGCGTCGCCGGCGTGACCGCGGTAGCGAACGACCTGGCGGTTCGCTCGCCGCTCGGCGGAATGCCGACCGACCCCGAGATCGCCCGCGACGCCGTCGCGGCGCTGAAGATGGAGCTGCCGCTGCTCTGGGAGAGCATCAAGCCGATCGTCAAGGAGGGCCACGTCGCGCTCGAAGGCACGGTCGAGTGGAACGACCAGCGCGAGCGAGCGGAGGCCGCGGTGCGGCGCCTGCACGGTGTTCTCTCCGTGCGCAACTCGATCAGCCTGAGCCATCGCGTGGCGACCACCGAGATCAAACACCGGATCGAGGAAGCATTCCGGCGCAGCGCGATCATCGATGCCGGGAAGGTCACGGTGGACGCTCAGGGCAACGAAGTCACCTTGAGCGGGGAAGTGCGCTCGTGGGCGGAGCGGGATCAGGCCCAGCAGACCGCGTGGGCCGCACCGGGCGTGCTGACGGTGAAGAACGAGATCAGGGTGCGCGTCTGAGCTGATCAGTCACCACGCCTCGCAGGCGCTCCGCTTGCTCGGCGAGACTGAGGTACCCTTGGCCCGAGACGGCCCACCGCGTCGCATCGGGACGGGGCGTGCGGCGCAACGCTTCCGAGACCCGCTTGGGCGTACCGAGATCGCTCCACCCACACGGGCGCACCGCCAGCACACGCAGATGGGCTTCCTGTCCGGCTACGATGTCGCGCGAAAAATCGATGACCGGCAGCGTCTCGTAGAGCTCGATCGTCGCGGGCCCGGGCGAGCGCGCGAACCGGTCGCGCTCTAATGCCGCGATCATGGCGGTCACGACACCCGGGATGCGCTTGCGGAACAGCTCGAGCAACGCCGGCCCCGAGGATACGACGATGAAGGCGTTCCAGAGGCCACCGGCGTCAATCAGCTCGCGCGCCGCGGACTGTGAAGGCTTCTCGACGAAGCGCACAACCGTAAGCGCTCCGCGGCCGTCACTGGCGCCCGGCACGATGTAACCGAGCTCCGGGTCCGGCTCGTCAGGCTGGATTCCGAGGAGCAGTGTCTCCCGAGAGCGCCAATCGAGTTGCTCGAGGGCATCACGCAGGGCGGCGGTCAACACGTCCTCCCGACGAACGTGGTGATCGGAAGGCAACAGCGCGATTTTCGCCTCTGGGTCGCGGGAGAGAATATGGAGCAGCGGCAGCAGAATGCCGACGGCCGTGCCGCGGTTCGCCGGCTGCACGACCACATTCTGCGCCGGCAGGGATCTGAGCGCGCCCTCCCACCAGCACCGGTGCTGCTTCGCCACGACCACGCAGGTTCGTGCCCCGACGGTCACGGACTGCGCGCGGAGCAACGCCTCGTGCAGCAGGGCGGGGCCGCCGTAGAGTGAGCAGAACTGCTTGGGTACGCTCGCTCCGGAGGGCGGGGTGGTGAGAGATCGCAGCCGGCTGCCCTCCCCAGCCGCCAGCACCAGCGCCCACGTATTCGGTTCTTTGACCATTTAACAGGCTTTTGAAGTCAACGGCGAAGTCCGCTTCCGCCGCATTGCCGACGAGCTGATGCCCCTTGGCCGAGAACGCGGATCATGGTGTCACCCCAATGAAGCCTTGCGCACAAATGCTGCCAGGGACATGAGGTTTTCGACATCCGCACTTTCCGTACGCCGACTCATTAGGTAGTAGCCGCAGTGTTCCGGGCGGCCTCATCGGGCTAGTCTCGGGCCATGCCAGTC
>JBAUOO010000152.1:0-1592 GCA_049579785.1 Steroidobacteraceae bacterium | reverse complement strand
GCGCGGGGGTTTTCGCGCCGTCGCCCACCGAGCGGACCGTGGCGATCAGATCACCCGCATTGACCTTGCCGCCCTTTGCAACATGCACCTTCTCGATGACACCGCTCGCCGTCGAAGGCACATCCATGGTGGCCTTCTCCGTCTCGAGGGTGACCAGTGGCGCCTCCGGCTCGATGCTCTCGCCGGGCTTCACCAGCACGTCGATCACGGCGACATCCTTGAAGTTGCCCATGTCCGGGACGCGCACTTCCACGAGGCGGGCTGCCGCGTTCATCGCCGTGGCGCCTTCAGACCTTCCAGGGAACGGGCTTCGCCGGGTCGATACCGAGGGCCTTCATGGCCGCGGTGACGGCGGAGGCCTCGAGCTTGCCGTCATCGGCGAGGGCTTTCAGGGCGGCAACGGCGATGTAGTGACGGTCGACCTCGAAGTGCCGGCGCAGCGCCGCGCGGGAGTCGGAGCGGCCGAAGCCGTCGGTGCCGAGACTGACATAACGGCCCGGCACCCACTCGCGGATCTGATCCGGCACGGTGCGCATGTAGTCGGTGGCGGCGACGAACGGCCCCTGCGCATCCTTCAGGCACTGCTGCACGTACGGCGCGCGGCGCGACTGGTCGGCATGCAACAGGTTCCAACGCTCGGTCTCGAGCGCCTCGCGACGCAGCTCGCTGAAGCTCGTCACCGAGAAGACATCGGTGCGAACGCCGTACTCGGCTTCGAGGATCTTCGCGGCCTCGAGGCACTCGCGCAGGATGGTGCCGGAGCCGAGGAGCGTGCTGCGCAGCCGGCCTTTGCCGCCGGTGCGCACGAGATGCGCACCCTTGAGAATTCCCGCTTCGCTCCCCTTCGGCAGCGCCGGCTGCGGGTAGTTCTCGTTCATGACGGTGATGTAGTAGAAGATGCTCTCCTGCTCCACGTACATCCGCCGCATGCCGTCCTGGATGATGACGGCGAGCTCGTACGCATACGCCGGATCGTAGGCCACGCAGTTGGGCACCGTGGTCGCGACGAGCTGGCTGTGGCCGTCCTGATGCTGCAGTCCCTCCCCGGCCAAGGTCGTGCGGCCGGCGGTGGCCCCGAGCAGAAAGCCGCGCGCCTGGATGTCGCCCGCGGCCCAGATGAAATCCCCCACGCGCTGGAAGCCGAACATCGAATAGAAGATGTAAAACGGCACCATGCTCATGCCGTGATTGCTGTAGGCGGTGGCGGCGGCAATCCACGAGCAGAGCGAGCCCGCCTCGTTGATGCCCTCCTCGATCATCTGGCCCTTCTTGTCCTCGCGGTAGGACATCAGCGTCTCGGCGTCCTGCGGCGTGTACAGCTGCCCGACCGAGGAGTAGATGCCGATCTGGCGGAACAGGCCCTCCATGCCGAACGTGCGCGCCTCATCCGGCACGATGGGCACGACGGACTTGCCAATCGCCTTGTCCTTCAGCAGCGTCGTCAGGATGCGAACGAACGCCATGGTGGTCGAGATCTCGCGCTCCCCCGTGCCCTCGAGCATGGCCGAGAACGCCTCGAGCGGCGGCACCGCGAGCGCCGGCGCCTGCTTGCGGCGCGTCATGGAGGAGTGCGTCGACGGCGAGTACCAGAA
>JBAUOO010000151.1:0-23830 GCA_049579785.1 Steroidobacteraceae bacterium | reverse complement strand
GTGCCGGCTCGCCCCGCAGCATGTTGGGGAAGCGCTCGGGAGAGACCGAGTTCTCCTGGTCCAACATGTAGTCGTAGGTCTGGCCGGTCTTGTAGGCGGCCTCCGACTGATCGGTCATGATGGTCGGCTTGATGAAGATCATCAGGTTGTCGCGGGTCGCGGTGTCGTTGCGGGCCCGAAAGAGGTTGCCGAGGAGCGGGATGTCGGAGAGGAAGGGGACGCCATTGTTGCTGCGATCCTGCTCGTTCGAGATCAATCCGCCGAGTACGACGATGCCGCCGTTCTCGATCAGCACGTTGGTCTGAATGCTGCGCTTGAGCGTGGTGATGTCCACCGAGGAAACCGAGTTCGGCAGCACGCTCGAGCTTTCCACCGATATCTTCAACATCACCGCGTTGCCCTCGGCGGAGATCGTCGGCGTCACCTTGAGGATGGTGCCGACCTCCTGCTGCTGCACGGTCTGGAAGGGAGTGACCGTGCCGCTGGTTACCGTCGAAGCGTTCGTGTATTGACCGGTGACGAACGGCACCTCCTCGACGTCCTTGAGCGTCGCCGCCTGGTTATCGACGGTGACGGCCGATGGGGTCGCGACGACATTGGTGCCGCTCGTGCCCTGCAGGGCGCGGATCATGGCGGCGAAGGATTCACCGGCGGAGGAGATGGTCCCGACACCGATGGTCGTGCCCTCGAGCAGCGAGGTGCTGAGCGCAGTCGGGTTCTGCGCCGCGCTGATGAGATCGACGATGCTCGTGCCGCCCACCGGCTCGACGAAGCCGCCGAGTGGCACCTTGTCGTTCTGCGAATAGGCCGCCCAGTTGACGCCGAGATCCTCGGTCTTGTTGACCTCGACCTCGGCGATGATCGCCTGCACCAGCACCTGCGGTCGCCGGCGATCGAGCGAGTGCACGATATCGAGAACCGTCCGCATGAGCTTCGGCGGGGCGGTGATGATGAGCGCATTGTTCTCCTTGTCCGCCCAGACGAGCGCGTTCTTCTCCGCCGCCGCGGTCGGGTTCTTCGCCGCGGTGTTCTCGCCGGTACCCATCTGCGCGAGCTCGGACATCTGCTCCTTGAGCTTCGGCGCGAGCTTGGTGGCGTCGGCATAGTGGAGGAAGACCACGCGGGTGTTGCCGCCCGACTGCAGCGGCGTGTCGAGCTCCGCCACCAATGCGCGGATGCGCAACCGCTGCGCCGGATCGCCGCTGATGAGCACGCTGTTGGTGCGATCGTCGGCCACCACCTTGGCGAGCGCGCGCCCTTCCTGCATGTTGCCGGCTCCCTGGTAGAGCGAATCGACGGTGCGCACCACGTCTTCGGCCGTAGCGTTCTGCAGCGGCATCACGTCGACGTCCTGGCTTCCGATCTGATCGATCCGCTGGATGATCGAGAGCAGCCGGTGCACGTTGCTCGCCGTATCGGTGATGATGAGAATGTTGGACGGCGGGTAGGCGGCGAGATCGCCCTGCTGCGGGATCATGGGCCGCAGGATCGGCACCAGTTCTGCGGCGCTCACGTTCTTGACGGCGACGACCTGGGTGACGATCTCATCCGAGCTCGAGCTCACGTGGGCGGGGAGGTTGTTCGAGGTCACGTAGCGCGTGAGTGCGTCGGGCACGATCTTGACGATGTTGTTGCCCGAGGGCTCGGCGATGAAACCGTAGACAGAGAGGATGGAAAGAAATGCCTGATAGAAGGCGGGCGGGGACATCGGTGCCGAGGAGTACATCGTCACCTGCGCCCGTACGCGCGGATCGACGATGAAGCTCTTGCCGGTCGCCGCGGCAACTGCCTGGATGATCTGGGTGATGTCGGCGTCCTTGAAGTTCGGCGTGATGCTCACGGCCTGCTGCACGGTCCCCTGCGCCAGGCAGGGGAGCGTCGGCGTGAGCAGAGCCAGGCAGCAGGCGAATGTGCGAAGGCCTTTCACTAACCTCAAACCCCCTTGGTGGGTCCCTTACGGGACACGCTGCGGTGGAGCGAATGGCAGGCTCCGCTGCGGCGGCGGCGGCGCGGACATCCCATTTTGCGACCCGGCGAGCGATTCCGCCTCCTGTTCGACAGTGGCCAGATCGAGAGTGAGATCCTGTTGCTGTCCGTTGCGCAGAACCGTGACGTGCGCCTCACTCGAGGAGCCGAGCGTGCGCAGGATCTCCTCGGCCCGCGACGGGTCATTGAGCGGCTGGCCGTCGATCGCCGTCACCAGATCGCCCGGTCGCAGGCCCAATTGCAGGAATACCTCCGGGTCACGCCCCGGATAGACCCTGAAGCCCTGCTGCTTGCCGCCCGCGAATACCGGCTCCGGGCGCATGATATCGCCGACGATGCCAGGATTTCGGCTCACGAGCTCGCGCATCCGCTCGAGCGCCGGCTGGGTGGGCGCGGCGGAAATGCTCGGCGGCGGCGCGTTGCCGCCCGCGAGCTGGTGCGGCAGCGCCAGAGCTTCGATCCGTCCGTCCCGCTCGAGCAGCACATGGTCGGACAATACCCCGTGCAGCCGGGCGCCACCGGGGATGTTGTCCCCGACCGCATACACCTTGGTGGCCGTGACACTCGGCCCGAGTATTGCGAGCCCATCGCGCGGATCATTGGCGGCGATCACGCCCGTGAGCACCAGCGGCATGTTCGTCTGCGGCGCATTGGCATCCCCCGCGCCCGCCGGTGTGGGTGCCACGCCGAAAAGATGTGTATTGGTAATGGCCGCGATGTCGACGGGGGCGCGCTGCACGCGCGAAGCGGCGGCAATGGCGCCGGGCGAAGGTGCGCGATCGGCACCCGCGAGGTCCGTGAGGATCATCGCGGCTTGGATACCGAGAGCGAGTGCGAGCACCCAGGTTGCCACCCGCGGGCCGCGGGTGAAGAACAGGGCGCGCCACTTCTCGGATAGCGGGATGGCTTGGAGCCAGGAGGCGGCGCTCATGGATATCGCAGGGACATGGATTCGCTGGCAAACACCCGATAGATCGCGGTCGGCGCAGTTCGTGCGGCCGCTTCAGCCGGGCCATCATACGGCGCGCCTGCTTGCGCTCTCAAGCGATTGTTTCTCAAAGATTAAGAGCCGTCCATCATCGCAGGCTTGTGTTGCAGATTCGCGACCCCTATAAAGACATCATGCCCGATCCGCATCCGACCCGTCCCGATACCGGCATTCTGGTCGAGGAGGCGCGGCCCGAGGTCAAGCAGCCGCCGCTCTATCAGGTGGTGCTGCTCAACGACGATTACACTCCGATGGAGTTCGTGGTCGATGTGCTCGAGAAGTTCTTCGGCCTCGATCGGCCGACGGCCACGCGCATCATGCTCGAAGTCCATACGAAGGGTAAGGGTGTCTGCGGGGTCTTTACGTTCGAGATCGCGGAAACTAAGGTGGCACAGGTGACCACGTACGCGCGGGACCACCAGCACCCGCTCATGTGCACGCTGGAAGAGGCTTGATCCTTAAACATAGGCTCTACGAAAGTGCTGTCCAACGAGCTTGAATACTGTCTGAACGACGCCTTCCACCAGGCCCGGGAAGCGCGTCACGAATACCTGACGGTCGAGCATCTGCTGCTCGCCATTCTCGATACGCCCAAGGTGCGCGAGATCCTGCGCGCCTGCGGCGCCGACCTCGGTAAGCTCAAGCAGGAGCTGAAAGAGCATATCGAGCAGTCGACGCCGCGCGTGGAGGAGGGCGAGGAGCGTGAAGTGCAGCCGACGCTCGGCTTCCAGCGGGTGTTGCAGCGGGCGGTCTTCCACGTGCAATCGAGCGGCAAGAAGGAGGTGGGTGTCGGGAACGTGCTGGTCGCGATCTTCAGCGAGAAGCAAAGTCACGCCGTCTTCCTCCTCAATCGCCAGCACGTGACGCGCCTCGATGTGGTCAACTACATCTCTCACGGGCTCTCGAAGATCGCCGAGGAGAAGACCGACAAGGACGAGGCGCAGGCGGATGTCGAGCGCGATCCCGAGGGCGGGAGCGCTCTCGAGAAGTACACGACCAACCTCAATCGCCTCGCCCAGGAGGGGCGCATCGATCCGCTCATCGGGCGCAAGCTCGAGGTCGAGCGCACGATCGAGATCCTCTGCCGTCGCCGCAAGAACAATCCGCTTTACGTGGGCGAGGCCGGCGTCGGCAAGACCGCGATCGCCGAGGGGCTCGCGCGTCTGATCATCGAGGGCAAGGTGCCCGAGGTGCTCGCCGACTGCGCGATTTACGCACTCGACATGGGCGCGCTCATCGCCGGCACCAAGTACCGCGGCGATTTCGAGAAGCGCCTGAAGGGGGTCATCACGGAGCTGAAGAAGCAGCCCGGGGCGATTCTCTTCATCGACGAGATCCACACCGTGATCGGCGCCGGCGCCGCTTCGGGCGGCGTCATGGACGCTTCCAACCTCATCAAGCCGGTGCTGACCAATGGCGAGATCCGCTGCATCGGATCGACCACCTACCAGGAGTATCGGGGGATCTTCGAGAAGGATCATGCCCTGGCGCGCCGCTTCCAGAAGATCGACGTCACCGAGCCTTCGGTCGCCGAGACGGTCGAGATCCTGATGGGCCTCAAGGCGCGATTCGAGGAGCACCACGGCATCACGTACGCGGCCGACGCCTTGAAGGCGGCGGCGGAGCTCGCGGCCCGCCACATCAACGAGCGGCACATGCCGGACAAGGCGATCGACGTGGTCGATGAGGCCGGGGCGCGACAGCGTCTGAAACCGATCGCCGAGCGCGAGCCGGTGGTCGAAGTCCGTCACGTCGAGGACGTGGTGGCGCGAATGGCGCGCATCCCGACGAAGAGCGTGTCGACCTCCGACCGGGAGATCCTGAAGAACCTGGAGCGCAGCCTCAAACTCGTGATTTTCGGCCAGGACCGCGCCATCGAGGCGTTGGCCGCGGCGATCAAGATGGCGCGCTCGGGCCTGGGCGATCAACGCAAGCCCGTCGGCAGCTTCCTCTTCGCGGGTCCGACCGGCGTCGGCAAGACCGAGGTCACCCGCCAGCTCGCCATCGCCATGGGGGTCGAGTTCCTGCGCTTCGACATGTCCGAATACATGGAGCGGCACACCGTTTCGCGTCTGATCGGAGCGCCGCCGGGCTACGTCGGCTTCGATCAGGGAGGGCTTCTCACCGAGGCGATCTCCAAGCATCCGCATTGCGTGCTGCTGCTCGATGAGATCGAAAAGGCTCACCCCGACGTTTTCAACCTGCTGCTACAGGTGATGGATCACGGGACCCTGACTGACAACAATGGCCGCAAGGCCGACTTCCGCCACGTCATCATCGTCATGACGACCAACGCCGGGGCGCAGGACATGGCGCGGCCGTCGATCGGTTTCACCCATGCGGATCACGCGAGCGATGGCATGGAAGCGATCCGGCGCTCCTTCACGCCGGAGTTCCGCAACCGGCTGGATGCGGTGATCCAGTTTGCGAGCCTCGACCCGCTCACCATCGAGCGGGTGGTGGACAAGCTGGTCGTGGAAGTGGAAATGCAGCTCGAGCAGAAGGGCGTCACCATCTCCCTCGACGATGTGGCGCGCCGCTGGATCGCCGAGAAGGGTTATGACCCGAAGATGGGCGCGCGGCCGATGGCGCGGACCATTCAGGAGCACATCAAGCGGCCCCTGGCGGAGGAGCTGTTATTCGGCAGGCTGGTGGGCGGCGGGCACGTGCGGGTCTCGGTTGCGGCGGACGGCTTGAAGCTCGAGCTCGAATGCATCCCGAACAATCAGCCGGAGCTGATCGAAAGCAAGTGAGCGGCTGACTTATCTGCCGCGATAGATGATGCGGCCCTTGGTCAGGTCGTAGGGCGTCATTTCCACCGTGACCTGATCCCCCGTGAGGATACGAATGTAGTTTTTCCGCATCTTGCCGGAAATGTGCGCGGTCACCACGTGGCCGTTCTTCAGCTTCACGCGGAAGGTGGTGTTGGGCAGGGTCTCCACCACCTCACCCTCCATCTGGATCGCGTCTTCTTTCGACATAATGCCCTTATCGTCTCGGGGGCGCGCATTGGAGCACAAAGGCCGCAGGTCTGCAATTTGCGCGCCGCAGCCCTCTTTAGCCGGTCAACTCACTTGCTTCGAGCGACACCCATTTCCCGAGCAGCGCCTGGAACTGCGCCCGAGGAATGCTGCGCGCGCCCAGGCTCGCCAGGTGTCGCGAGGCGAGCTGGCAGTCGATCACGGCGATATTGTTGCCCCGGCACAGCGCCACCAGATGCGCGAGCGCCACTTTGGAGGCGTCCCGGGCGCGGCTGAACATCGACTCGCCGAAGAAAAGCCCCCCGAGCCTCACGCCGTAAAGGCCGCCGACGAGCTCCCCGCCGCGTCGCGCCTCGATGCTGTGGGCATGGCCGAGGCGATGGAGCTCGAGGTACCCCGCGCGCATCTCCGAAGTGATCCAGGTGCCGAGGCTATGGGGTCGGGGTGCGGCGCAGCCATCGATGACCCGCTGGAAGTCCTGGTCCGTCGTCAGACTGAAACCGCCATTGCGCAGCGTTTTCGCAAGGCTTCGGCTCACCCGGAATTCCTCGGGGAAGAGCACGGCGCGCGGGTCCGGGGACCACCAGAGCACCGGCTGGCCCGGCGAGTACCAGGGGAAGATGCCGCGGCGGTAGGCGGCAAGCAGCCTCGCGGGCGAGAGATCACCTCCCGCGGCCAGGAGGCCGGCGGGATCATCGAGCGCCTGCTCCGGTGGCGGAAACCACTCCGGAGCATCTTTGGGCGAGAGCCAGGTGATCGTCTTCACCGGCTTTTCAGGCGGGCGCCTTGCGGTACGGCACATGCGCTCGGACCTCGGCGGCGTAGTCATCGATGGCGCCGCCTTCGCGCCCGAGGTATTCGCCGATCGCGTCGCGGAACGCGGCATCCGCGATGTAGTGCGCCGACCAGGTGAGGGTCGGCTCGAACCCGCGGCTTACCTTGTGCTCGCCCTGGGTGCCGGGCTCGAAGCGCTTGACTCCGCGCTCGATGCAGAACTCGATCCCCTGGTGGTAACAGGTCTCGAAATGCAGGCTGTGATAGTCCGCAGCCGCGCCCCAGTAGCGGCCGTAGAGCGCCTCGGGTGACCAGAAGAATATGGCGGCGGCAACCGGCGTCTGGCGTTGCCGGGACCGATGCACGGCGATCTTCACCATGAGTGCGTTCCCCAGCGTGCGCGCAATCTCGCTGAAGAATTCACGGGTGAGGTAGGGCTCGTTGCCGTGGCGCAGGAATGTGTCCCGGTGAAATGCGTAGACGCTCCCGAGCAGCCGCTCGTCGAGCTCGCCGCCGAAGCGTGTCTCGAAGTGGATCCCGGCCTCGGTCACCCGGCGTCGCTCGCGGCGCGCCTTCTTGCGCTTCTCGGCCGTAAAGCTCTCGAGATAACCCTCGAAGCTCCCATAGCCGCGGTTGCTCCAGTGAAACTGACAGTCGCGCCGCAGCAGCCAGCCCGCCCGCTCACAGGCGGCCCGTGCCGGCTCATCGATGAAGAGGGCGTGGGCCGAGGACAGATGCCGGCTCGCCGCTTCGGTCTCGAGGGCATCGAGCAGTCGCTTCGCCATGACGGCACGGTCGAGCCCCGGGCGCGCGAGCAGGCGCGGTCCCGTGGCCGGAGTGAAGGGCACGGCAACGGTGAGCTTGGGGTAATAGCGCCGCGCGTACCGCGCGTACGCCTGCGCCCAGGCGAAATCGAAGACGAACTCCCCGTAGGAATGCATCTTGACGTAGGCCGGCGCGGCCGCGGCCAGTCCCTGCTCATCGATCAGGGTGAGGGGGCAGGGCTCCCAGCCCGTGCCGCTACCCACGCAGCCGGTGTGCTCGAGCGCCGCCAGAAACTCATGGCGCAGGAACGGGCACTCGGCTCCCGCCAGCGCGTTCCATTGGCCGGGATCGATTTCATCGATACTCGAGTGAATTTTCGCCCGCACCCCACTCCTCGCCGTGATCGTCGCCGTCATCCTCGCGCCAGTGCTCGCCTGCGTGCTAGCGGGCTGGCGTATCCACGCTCTCGAGAAAGCGGTCGGCATCGAGCGCCGCCATGCAGCCCGCGCCAGCCGAGGTGATCGCCTGCCGGTAGATGTGATCCGCCACATCGCCCGCGGCAAACACACCCGGGACGCTGGTCGCGGTCGCATCCCCGTCAGTGCCGCTTCGCACGCGGATATAGCCGTTGCGCATCTCGAGCTGTCCGGCGAACACACCGGTGTTCGGCTCGTGGCCGATCGCGACGAACAGGCCCGAGACCGACAGCCGTCGCGTCTCACCGTCCTTCAGCGATTTCAGCCGCAGGCCCTTCACGCCCTGATCGTCTCCCAACACCTCATCCACGGTGTGGTTCCAGACGATCGAAGCCTTGCCCGCCTCGACCTCGCGAAACAATCGATCCTGCAGGATCTTCTCCGCCCGCAAGCGCTCGCGTCGATGGATCAGGGTCACGTGCTCGGCGATGTGCGAAAGATAAAGCGCCTCCTCGACGGCGGTGTTGCCTCCGCCCACCACGGCGACCCGCTGGCTGCGGAAGAAGAACCCGTCGCAGGTGGCGCAGGCCGACACGCCTCGGCCGCGGAATTTCTCCTCAGACGGCAGCCCCAGGTACTTGGCGGTGGCTCCGGTGGCGATGATGAGGGCGTCGCAGGTATAGACACTCGAATCGCCCTGCAGACGCAGGGGGCGCGCGGAGAGGTCGGCGGAGTGCACGTGATCGCTCACGATCTCGGCATTGAACCGCTGCGCGTGCCGGCGCATGCGCTCCATGAGCGCGGGCCCCTGCAGGCCTTCGACATCACCCGGCCAGTTGTCGACGTCGGTGGTGGTCATGAGCTGGCCGCCGGTCTCGACGCCGGTGATCAGAAGCGGCGCGCGATTGGCCCGCGCGCCGTAGACCGCTGCGCTATAGCCCGCGGGGCCGGAGCCCAGGATGATGAGTCGGCTGTGCCGGGAGGTGGTCATCGCAATCTTTACGTCCTGCCGCTTTATGCGGTCGGGCGGGCATACTAGCAAGTGCGAGGCGCCTCGCAGGGGCGAGGCCCAGGACAGGGCCGAGTAACCGAGCGGCGACCGGAGAGGATCTCCGGGCTGCAGGACACCCCGCCAGCGACGGCGCGTGGCGCTGACCGCCATTGGCACGGCCGATGGCTTAATATCATAGTCTGCCCTTTTACCATTCACGGAGCCGTAGGAATTGGCCGAATCGCACGCGCAGGCGCGCCCCATCCGCCTCACGGCCGCTGTCGCGCGCGGTCTGCGCGAGAGTGCCGTCATCGCGATCGGCGTGGCGGCGATCGTGTTGCTCATCGCGCTCGCCACGTATAGTCCGGCCGACTCGGGCTTCTCGTTCGCGGGTGCCTCAGCCGGCGTGCACAATCGCATCGGTCCGGTCGGGGCGTGGCTCGCCGACGTGCTTTTCTTCCTGCTCGGGCAGCCGGCCTTTCTTCTTCCGGTAATGCTCGGCGCCAGCGCCTGGGGGCTGCACCGGCGGGTGCAGCCCGAGGCCGCCTCGCGAATCAACTCGGTGGTGCGTGCCGGGGGATTCCTGCTGCTGCTGGCCGCAAGCTGCGGTCTGACGACCCTGCACTGGCAGCCGGGATCGCTTCGCGCGACGGCAGGCGGGGTCATCGGGAGTCTTATCGGCACGGGTCTGGAGGAGGGCCTCGGATTTCTCGGCGCGACGCTGCTGCTGCTGGCCGCTTGGATGGCCGGGCTGTCGCTCGCCTTCGGGGTCTCCTGGTTCACCGTGATGGACCGGCTCGGGGCCGCGAGTTGGGCGGCGATCTCCTGGCTGCGCGAGCGGCGCGCGAGCGCGAAGGATGTTGCCTTGGGCAAGGAGCGACGGGCGGCGAGGCGCGATTCCGTGGTGAGCGAACAGAAGCGTGTGGCTGCCCGCACCCCGCCCAAGATCGAGCCCCCGGCGCCCCTGGTGCAGAAGAGCGAGCGTGTGGAGAAGGAGCGGCAGGTGCCGCTTTTCGACCCGCCGAAGGCCGGCGAGCTGCCACCGCTGTCGCTCCTCGATGATCCGCCGGCCCGCGAGCCGCTTTATTCGGCGGAGGCGCTCGAGGCGCTTTCGCGGCTGGTGGAGATGAAGCTGAAGGACTTCGCGATCGATGCCGAGGTCGTCGCCGTGCAGCCCGGCCCGGTGGTGACGCGCTTCGAGCTGCGACCCGCACCCGGGGTGAAGGCGAGCCAGATCACGAGTCTCTCGAAGGACCTGGCGCGCGCGCTTTCGGTACTGAGCGTGCGCGTGGTGGAGGTGATCCGCGGCAAGAGCGTCATGGGGCTCGAGATTGCGAACGAGAAACGGGAGATCGTGACCCTCGGGGAGATCATCCGCTCGAAGGCCTATGACGAGCTGCACTCGCCGATCGCGCTCGCCCTTGGAAAGGATATCGGCGGCCAGCCCATGGTGGCCGACCTCGCGCGCATGCCACACCTGCTCATCGCGGGCACCACGGGCTCGGGCAAGTCGGTCGCCATCAACGCGATGGTGCTCTCGCTTCTCTACAAGTCCACCGCCGAGCACGTGCGGCTCATCATGATCGATCCGAAGATGCTGGAGCTCTCGATGTACGAGGGGATCCCGCATCTGCTCGCCCCGGTGGTCACGGACATGAAGCAGGCGGCGAATGCGCTGCGCTGGTGTGTGGCGGAAATGGAGAGGCGCTACCAGCTGATGGCCGCTCTCGGCGTGCGCAACATCGCCAGCTTCAACCGGCGCGTGAAGGAAGCGAACGATGCCGGCAAGCCCATTCTCGATCCCGTGATGCTGCAGCGCGCCGCCAACGATCCGAGCATCGACCAGCGGCAGATCCAGCCGCTGGTACCGCTGCCCTACGTGGTGGTCGTCATCGACGAGCTCGCCGATCTGATGATGGTCGTCGGCAAGAAGGTCGAGGAGCTGATCGCCCGACTCGCGCAAAAGGCGCGCGCGTCCGGCATTCACCTCGTGCTTGCGACGCAGCGCCCCTCGGTGGACGTCATCACCGGGCTCATCAAGGCCAACATCCCCTGCCGAATCGCCTTCCAGGTGTCGGCCAAGGTCGACTCGCGCACCATTCTCGATCAGATGGGGGCGGAGACATTGCTCGGCCATGGCGACATGCTGTACCTGCCGGCGGGGACCTCCGTCCCGACGCGTGTGCATGGCGCTTTCGTATCGGACCAGGAAGTCCACCGGGTCGTCGAGGCGCTGAGGACAACGACGCCGCCTGACTACATCGAGGAAGTGCTCTCCGGACCCAGGGTGCCGATACCCGGCCTGCCCGGCGAGGAGGAGGAAGGAAGTGGCGGCGCGATGGAGGATGCGGAGCAGGATGCGCTCTATGACGAGGCCGTCAGAATCGTGATCACCGAGCGCAAGCCCTCGATCTCATACGTACAGCGGCGGCTGAAGATCGGCTACAACCGCGCCGCGCGGCTGCTCGAGGCGATGGAGATCGCCGGTCTCGTGGGGCCGCTGCAGGCGAACGGCTCACGTGAGGTGCTGGCGCCCGCGCCGGCGGAAGAGTGAATTGCCTCGAGCATTGAAAGGCCCCGTCATGTGGACAAGAGCCTCGATTGCGGTCGCGCTGGCGAGCGCGACGGCGATCCTCCTCGCGCCGGCCGCGCCGGCGGCCACGCCGGGGACGGCGGGCGCGCCGCCGCAATCGCAGGCCGCAACACCCCTCGATCGCTATCTCGAGCACTTGAGGACGCTGCGGGTCACTTTTCTGCAGACCGTGGCCGATTCCCACGGCGCCGAGGTCGGCCGCTCCTCCGGCACGCTGATCGTCGAGCGGCCGGGAAAATTTCGCTGGGACATCCATCCCGAGCCCTTGCCCGCCGCAGCGGATGCGCCCGCGAGCGCGGCGAGCGGGGCCGCCAGCACCGCCGAGGGCGGGCAGCTCATGGTCTCGGACGGCCGCAATCTCTGGTACTTCGATCGGGATCTCGAGCAGGTCACCGTGAGGCCCGTGACGGCGGCGCTCTCCGCCACACCGGCGATGCTGCTTTCGGGTACGGTCGATGTGCACCAACACTTCACCGAGAAGAGCGTCGGCCCGCGTGAGGGGCTCGGTTGGGTGTATGTCGAGCCGCGCAGCGCCCAGGCGGACTTCAATGACGCGCTCTTCGGTTTCGACTCCAAAGGAACCTTGCAGCGCATGATTCTCGAGGACAAGCTCGGCCAGACCGTCACCATCATCTTCCAGGACGTCGCGGTCAATGTCCCCGTGCCGCCCCGGGAGTTTGTTTTCACACCGCCCCCGGGAGCGGACGTGATCGGAACGCCCGCCCAGTGAGCCCCGCCGAGGCGAGCGCGCCTGATTCCTCGCGACCGCTCGCCGATCGCATGCGGCCACGATCGCTGGACGAGGTCGTCGGGCAACAGCATCTTCTCGCCCCCGGCAAGCCGTTGCGCGCCGCCATCGAGTCCGGTCGGCTTCACTCGCTCATCCTCTGGGGTCCTCCGGGCACCGGCAAAACGACCCTGGCGCGGCTCATCGCGAGGCGCGCCAACGCGCAGTTCATCCAACTCTCGGCGGTGATGGCCGGGGTCAAGGACATCCGTGCGGCGGTCCAGAGCGCGCGCGAGGCGCGCGCCGCGAGCGGGCGAGCGACGCTGCTCTTTCTCGATGAGGTGCACCGATTCAACAAGGCGCAGCAGGACACCTTCCTGCCGTATCTCGAGGACGGCACGCTGACCTTCGTCGGTGCGACGACCGAGAACCCGTCTTTCGAGGTCGTGAGCGCGCTTCTTTCCCGCGCGCGCGTCTACGTGTTGCGGCCGCTTACCCCGGTCGATATCGAATCGCTCCTGCGCTTCGCGTTGTTGGATCAGGAACGCGGACTCGGTAACGAGGGCATCACGGCCGAGCCGGCGGCGCTCGAGTTGATCGCCAAGGCGGCGGACGGCGATGGTCGGCGCGCCCTCAACATGCTCGAGCTCGCAGCGGGCCTGATCGCAGCGACCGAGAGCGGGAGCGCGCGGCTCATCACGCCCACGCTTGCGCAGGAAGTCGCGAGCGGGGGCCGGCGGCGCTTCGACAAGGGGGGGGATCAGTTCTATGACCAGATCTCGGCGCTGCATAAAGCGGTGCGCGGCACCGATCCGGACGCGGCGCTGTACTGGCTCTGTCGCATGCTCGATGGCGGCTGCGACCCGCTTTATATCGCGAGGCGCGTGGTGCGCATGGCGGTGGAGGACATCGGCATCGCCGACCCGCGGGCCTTCGCCCTGACGCTCGATGCCTGGGAGGCCTACGATCGTCTGGGCTCCCCGGAAGGGGAGTTGGCGATCGCGAATGCGGTGGTCTACCTGGCCTGTGCGCCGAAGAGCAATGCGGTGTACGTCGCGATGGGCGAGGCGATGGCCGACGTCGAGCAGTACGGCACGCTCGATGTGCCGCTGCGGCTGCGCAATGCGCCGACTCGACTGATGAAAAACCTCGGCTACGGCGCAGGCTATCGCTATGCGCACGATGAGCCGGATGCTCATGCCGTCGGTGAGCGTTATCTGCCGGAGGAGATGCCGGATCGGCGATACTACCGCCCCGTGCCGCGCGGGCTCGAGCTCAAGATCGGGGAGGCGCTGGCGAGATTGAGGAACCACCCGAAATGATCGATCCGAAGCTGTTGCGCTCCGACCCCGAGACGGTGGCCCGCAATCTGGCGCGGCGCGGATATGGGCTCGATGTGCCCGCTTTCCGCGCCCTCGAGGAGAAGCGCAAGAGCGCGCAGGTCGAGTCGGACCGTCTGCGCGCGGAGCGCAATTCCAACGCGAAGGCGGTCGGCATGGCCAAGGCCCGCGGCGAGGATGCCTCGGCGCTGCTTGCGCGTGGCGAAGCGCTGACGGGCGAGCTGGCGAGCGCGGAGCGCGAGCTGACGGCCGTGCAGGAAGCGCTCGAGAGCTGGCAACTGGGTCTGCCCAATCTGCTGCATGAGTCCGTGCCCGACGGGCGCGGCGAGACCGACAATCGCGAGGTGCGCCGCTGGGGCGAGCCGCGCCGATTCGAGTTCGAGCCGAAGGACCACGTGCAAGTGGGGGAGGGGCTCGGCGGGGTCGACTTCGAGGCGGCCGCGCGCATCTCAGGCGCGCGTTTCGTGGTGCTTCGCGGCCAGGTGTCGCGTCTGCATCGCGCGCTCGCGCAATTCATGCTCGACCTGCACACGAGCGAGCATGGCTACACGGAGGTCTACGTACCGTACCTCGTGCAGGGTCAGGCACTGCTCGGCACCGGACAGCTACCGAAGTTCGAGGAGGATCTTTTCAAAGTGACCGGCAGGAGCGAGGTCACGACTCAACACGCGTTCTATCTCATCTCGACCGCCGAGGTACCGGTCACCAACCTGGTGCGCGAGCAGATCGTGGCGGCCGAGGCCTTGCCGCTGAAATTCGTCTGTCACAGCCCGTGCTTCCGCTCCGAAGCGGGTGCCGCCGGCAAGGACACGCGTGGCATGATCCGCAACCATCAGTTCGACAAGGTGGAGCTGGTGCAGGTCGTGCGGCCGGCGGACTCGTACGCCGCGCTCGAGCAACTGACCGGGCACGCGGAGGAGGTTTTGAATCGCCTGCAGCTGCCCTACCGGGCGGTCGCACTTTGCGCCGGGGATATCAGCGCGAGCAGCGCCAAGACCTACGATCTCGAAGTGTGGCTGCCTTCGCAGCGTCGCTATCGCGAGATCTCTTCCTGCAGCAACTTCGAAGCGTTCCAGGCGCGGCGCATGCAGGCGCGCTGGCGCAATCCCGACGGCGGCAAGCCTGAGCCGGTGCATACGCTGAACGGCTCGGGGCTCGCGGTGGGGCGAACGCTGGTCGCGGTGCTCGAGAACTATCAGAACGCCGATGGCACGGTGAGCGTGCCGCATGCGCTGCGGCCCCACATGGGCGGGCTCGAGAAGCTGACGGCGTAGGGCACCGGATATGGCCACCGTGGAGCTCAGCCGATCGCTCAAGCCCAGGCATCTCACGATGATCTCCATCGGCGGCATCATCGGCGCCGGTCTTTTCGTCGGCAGCAGCGTCTCGATCGCCGCCATCGGACCCGCCATCGTGGTGAGCTATCTCATCACCGGTACCCTGATCCTGCTCGTGATGCGCATGCTCGGGGAGATGGCGATGAGCCTGCCCACCGTGCACTCGTTTGCGGATTTCCCGCGGGCGGGACTCGGGCACTGGGCGGGTTTCGTGACCGGTTGGCTCTACTGGTACTTCTGGATGATCGTGGTGCCGTTCGAGGCGATCGCCGGCGCCAATATCCTGCAGACCTACATCCCGTTGCCCGCGGGCGTGCTCGGCGGCATCCTCATGGCGTGCATGACCGCCGTCAATCTCATGTCGGCGCGCTCCTATGGTGAGTTCGAGTTCTGGTTCTCATCCATCAAGGTGGCCGCCATCATCGCCTTCATCGCGCTCGGGGCGGCGTACGCGTTCGGCTGGACCTCGCCCCACGGGGCGACCTTCGCCAACCTGACGAGCCATGGCGGGTTCATGCCCTATGGCGCGGTGTCGGTGCTCGCGGGCGCCGTCACCGTCTTCTTCCAGCTGACCGGCGCCGAGATCGTCACGGTCGCGGCCGTCGAGTCGGCCGAGCCCGCTCGTGCGGTGGCGCAGCTCACGAGCTCGATCATCGTGCGGGTCCTGACCTTCTACGTGGGCTCGATTTTCTTTATCGTCGCCATCGTGCCGTGGAACAGTATCGAGATCGGCAAGTCGCCGTTCACCCACGCTCTGGTGCAGATGCATTTCGCCTGGGCGGGGTGGGCGATGGACTTCATCGTCCTGACGGCGGTCCTCTCCTGTCTCAATTCCGCGTTCTACGTGTGCTCGCGTGTGCTGTTCGTGCTGGCCGGACACGGCGATGCGCCGCAGGCGCTGATCCAACTCAACCGGCGGCGCGTGCCGGTGAAATCGGTGCTGCTCTGCGCGCTCGCGGGCATCGCGGGCATCCTGGCGGACGTCGCCGCGCCGCAACGCGTCTTCGCCTTCCTCCTCGACAGCGCGGGCGCGCTCATGGTGTTCATCTATATGATCGTCGCCATCGCGCAGGTGCGGCTGCGCCGCACGCGCGAGCGCGCCGGTGCCCCACCGCCCGCCCTCACCATGTGGCTCTTCCCGTGGGCGAGCTATCTCGCCATCGCCGGCATGGCCGCGGTCCTCACCGCCATGGCCTTCACGCCCTCGCTCACGGAAGAGCTGAAGGTGAGCCTGATCTCGCTCGCCGTGGTGGTCCTCGCCTATGTCGCGCGGCGCGCGCGCGGGCGCCCGATGAGCGACGCGAGCGCTTCCGCGGACTGATGTAAAGGTGAACGGGGCGTGATCATCGGCCACTACCTGCAATTCAGCTCCAATCCCTGGCTCGCCACCGCGTTGGGCGCGCTGGCGGCGGTCCTCGCGGGCCTCGCGCTCCACGGCATCTTTCTTCCGATCGTTCGGCGCCTTCTCGCTTTCAGTGTACATGCGTCGACCGTGCTGCAGTACATCGCCCGGCCCACTCGGGTTCTGCTTCCCCTCTTCGGTCTGCAACTGGTCTGGGACGCGCAAGGATCGGCGCTTCCCGGGATCCCCTACCTGCGGCTCCTGACGGCCGTGCTGGTCACCTTTGTCCTCACGTGGACCGCGATCCGCGCCATAGCCGGCTTCTCCGAGGCCGTCGTCCGTGCCCATCCGGCCAACCTCACCGACAACCTGGCGGCGCGGCGCCTGCAGACCCAGGCGCACGTGCTCGCCCGTGTGGTGATGATGATCGTCCTGATCATCGGCATCGCCTGTGCGCTCATGCTCTTCCCGAGCATCCGGGAAGTTGGCGCGGGGCTGCTCGCCTCGGCCGGAATCGCCGGCATCGCGGCCGGCGTTGCGGCGCGTCCGGTGCTCTCGAATCTGATCGCGGGTCTGCAGCTCGCCTTCTCACAGCCGATCCGGCTCGATGATGTGGTCATCATCGAGGGCGAGTGGGGCCGGGTGGAGGAGATCACCTCGACCTACGTGGTCGTTAAGATCTGGGACGAGCGGCGCATGGTCGTGCCGTTGCAATGGATCATCGAGAATCCCTTCCAGAACTGGACGCGCACGAGCGCGGAGCTTCTGGGAACGGTGCTGCTGTGGGTCGACTTCCAGGTGCCGCTCGCGCCGCTGCGGGCGGAGCTCGAGCGAATCTGCGCCGAAGCGCCCGAGTGGGACCACCGACTCGTGCAACTGCAAGTGGTCGATGCCAGTGAGCGCGCCATGCAGATCCGCGCCCTGGTGAGTGCGGTCGACTCGAGCAAGGCGTGGAGTCTGCGCTGCCGCGTGCGCGAAGGGCTCATCGAGTATCTGCAGCGCCACCACCCCGAAGGCCTGCCGCGCCTTCGCACCGATCTTACCTCGCGCCGTTCGTCACCAGAGCCGCGAGCAACTCGTTGACGGGCAGATCATCGAGCCGCGCGGGGCTGGCGAAGAGGACTTTGATGCGCTCGGCCTGGCGCGCCGGAAAGTATCGCTCGACGGCGGACTGAAATCTCATCGCGACCCGCGCAATCTCCCGCGGGCTTGCGCGCTCGGACCGCCGCGCGATGAACTCGGTGCCGAAGGCCGTAGCGGAGGACCTATCGAGGAGTTCCGGGATCTCGAGGTCGATCGCGGTGGGCGGACTCGCGCCGTCGGAGGTCACTGCCCGGCACGCATGCCGTACGGCACGGCTCATCGCCTCGGCCACGATCCAATCCCTGCGTGCCCGGTGCCAGGGCTGCTCGGCAGCGGTCGATATTCCACCATCAAGGGATGTGTAGCTCACCGCTTGGATGATCTGTCGCGGCGTGCCGCCGAGCTGTGCGGCGGCCACGGCGGCGACGGCCAGATGCACGAGATGCAGGCTCGCAGCCCAGGGGAGCGGCTCGCCGCTCACGGGCGCAAGCACGCCCTGGATTTCGAGCGCCTTGATGCTCGCGGCGAGCAGGTGGCGTACGGTCGGTGGCGACTTGCCCTCCATGCGGGCCTTGCGCGCCCGATAGTCAGCCATCGCGAGGACGGCGCCGAGCGATGCGGCCCCGCAACCGTACGGCAAATCGAGCCAGTCCTCAGCAGTGGCCGAGCGGCAGAGCATCACGCCCAGGCAGAATGCGGCTTGGGCCGGATCGAGCTCGAGCGAAGTACCGGGGACTCGCGCGCCCCCCGGCATCACCGCTCCCGGTACGAGCGGACCGATGAGGGCTGCGCACTCCGGCTCGCGGAGGGACTCGAAGCCGCGGGCGAGGGCCTCGATCAGATGTCGGCGCGCGGCATCGAAGGCCACCTCGCTCCTGACCGTGAAGCGCGCGGCGTAATCGGCAATAGCAACGACCAGGGACACCGCGGGATTGTCTCAGCTGTCCGGGGCCCGAACCAGTTGTACGCGGGCGATCTCGGATGGCACACCCAACCGCTTGGGGGGTCCCCAGTAACCGCTGCCGCGACTCGTGTAGACCCAGAGCTGCGCCAGCCGGTTGAGCCCGGCCGTAAAGGGTTGCTGCAAGCGCACGAAGAGATTCCAAGGCCAGAACTGGCCACCGTGGGTATGGCCGGAGAGCTGCAGGTCGAATCCCGCATCGGCTGCGGCGGCGGCGGTCCGCGGCTGATGCGCGAGCAGCACGCGCGGTCGCACGCCAGGGGGTGCGCCGCTCAGGGCGATTTCCGGGTCGCTCCGGTGCGCCGGGTCGAAGCGGTGCGCGCTGTAGTCGGTCACCCCGGCGATCAGGATCGAGGCGCCGCCATGACTCAACACGACGTGCTCGTTGAGGAGCACGTGGACACCCAAGCGGCGAAGCTCCGCGATCCACGCCGCGGCGCCGGAATAATATTCATGGTTGCCCGTGACGAAGTAGGCACCGTGGCGCGCATGCAGGTGCGAGAGCGGCTCGACGTGCTCGGCGAGCTGCTCGACCGAGCCGTCCACCAGGTCGCCGGTGATGGCGATGAGGTCGACATCGAGGGAGTTGACGATCTCGACGATGCTGCGCAGGAAGTCCCGCTTGATGGTGGGGCCGATATGCACGTCGCTGATCTGCGCGATCGTGAATCCCTGAAGCGCGGGGGGGAGACCCGGCAGGGGCACCGTGACATCGACCACCCGCGGGCGCCGGCGCGCGTCGATGAAGCCGATGACCGTGGCGAGCGCGGCGAGAAGTGGTACGGCGATGGCCGAGGCCGTCTCGAGCGTCGCCGCGTGGCTGTGGGAGGCGAAAAGCACGGCGGGCCCGAGGAAGAGGTCGCGGGTCAGGGTAAGGACGGCGAGCGAGGAAAAAAAACCGCCGTTGAGCGAGCCCAGCCAGGCGAGGTTCGCCGCGAAAGTACCATCCTGCCGTCCGCGTGCCCGCGCTCCCGCGATGATGAGCGCGAACGAGGCGCAGAGCGCGAAAGCACCGAGAATGCGCCCGAGCGGCGTGATCGGCAGCGCGGGCAGCAGCCGTGCGCCCACGTACACGTGCAGCAGCGCGATCAGCGTGACGATGTTGCGAACGAAGCGCGACGGGCGCCGGCGCCTGGTGGCGGAGAGGGGCAGGGGAGCGGAGCGGGCGGCAGCGCTTTCGGTCGGCATAAGCTCTCGACGGGCGGGCTCCACGGATATTGCCTGCGCCGCGCAAGAGGCGCGAGCCCGCAGCGGCCGAGACCCGGCCGACGTTTGAAGCCCGGCGGGGTCCGGTTTTGATAGCATCTGCGCCGCCGAGTTCCCCTGCCGGAGAGGTGGCAGAGCGGTTGAATGCACCGGTCTTGAAAACCGGCGCCGGGGCAACCCGGCCGTGGGTTCGAATCCCACCCTCTCCGCGGGCTCGAAGGGGTTCGACAAAATCGCTGCGACCGATGGCGGCCGATGGCGCACCGGCGCTCAGGGCCGGGAGGCGACTCGGCGCGATGCCCTCGGAACGAACCGAAGCATCCACCGCAGAAGCACCGTCGTTCCGAGGATGAACGCGAGTCCCACTCCGAAGCCATAGGGAATGATCCACCAGCCAAGCAACTCCTGGCTATGCGCTCTCGGCATCTGGGCCCCTAACACCATGCCATGGGGGTTGATCCATAGACCGATGTAGGCGGGGAAAAATGGCTTCAGGATGGCGCACACGATGAGTGAGGCTCCCAGCGCATAACCAAGTACGCCGGCCAAGAACGCCACAAATCCAAGGGCGGTCTTGGTCGCCCAGCGGATCGTAGCGCGGATGATCAGCGGGGGAGAGAAACCGGCTCTGGCATGCACGGCCAGGGCGTCGGCTCGATAGAGCGATCCGATTTCTTTCGGAGTCCCTAAACGCGTGAGAATCTCCTCCACGGGTGTCTTGTTCCGCTGCGAATCAATGGCCGCGGCTGTCTCGGCGATGTGTCCGCGCAGTTCCCGCAGGAGATCCTCAACGTCTTGCTTGGGTAGTCCGCCAAGCTCCTCACGCAGCTTGGCCAGATAGATCTCGACCGGTTCTTGTGGCTGCCGAGCGTGTGCAATCATGACGTCTGCCCTTTCAGTAAAGGCTGGATCAACGCATCCATCTTCGAGAGAAACTCGTGCGAGTGTCTGGCGAGGGCCTGCGCCCGGTTCCTGCCGGCGGATGTCAGCTTGTAATACCGCCGCGGGTGACCTGACTCGCTCTCTTCCCATTTGCCCTCGATGAGCCCTTCGTTTCGCAGCCGAGTGAGGACGGGGTACACGGTTCCCTCCGCGACCACGAGGTCCGAGCGCATCTCCAGTTCCCGGATGATTTCCAGGCCATACAGTCGGCCCTGCCAGAGGGTCGACAGGATCGCCACATCGAGCCATCCCTTGCGAATCTGAGCTTTCCAGTTATCCAGGTTTTCGTCTCGCATCGCACTACACTATGCATTGCATAGTATAGTGTCAAGCGGTGCTACCGACCGCCGATGCTTTGCGCACGGCCGAGGAGCAGCGCAAGCACTGAGGGGCGTTGATCGCCCAGCGAGCGGCGGGAGAAGATGGCCCAGGAGCGTGCGGCGGATCACAAAACCGGCCGGCGAGCGCTGACTTTTTGGGTGCCGCGGCCGAAAACCATAGGCCGCGTGAAGCGATGTGCACCCTCGAAGGTCTGCCGGCGATAGCGTGATCTGGTTGCTGTCATTGCTGCTCATTGCAGCCTGCGGATTCGCCGCGTGGCCCGCGCTTCGCCGGTTTACCCCTGCGATTGTGGCGCGCGTGGGCGGCTCGGCCGAGATCGAAAGTGAAGAGCCGTCCGACCTGCGGCATCTCCCCGAGCCGCCGATATTGCAGGCGGATTCGGCGCAATTCCTCGATCGCACCGAGGTCTTCCGCCAGCTTCGGCAGCTCGAGCTGGGTGTTAGCGGGGGAGGGCGGCAGGATCCTGCGCATGAGCGCATTGTGACAACCGCGCTCGCAGCACTCGGTGACCCGGCCGCCCAGAGACATTACTTCCCGAGGCGTCCGAATCTCCTGCCGCAGCTGATCCGTGCCATCAACGACACGGACGTTCCCGTGCGGCAGCTGGTCGCCATCGTCGCGCGCGACCCGGCGCTGGTCGGCAGTCTCCTCAAGGTCGCGAACAGCTCTTTCTATCGCGTCACTTCGCGACCGATCGAAACCATCGAACGGGCGATCGTGGTGTTGGGACGCGATGGCCTTCGCTCCGTCATGGCCGCGGCTCTGATGCAGCCGATATTTCACAATTCGGGTGCCGCAGCGGCGCCACGGTTTGCGGAGCTCGTCTGGGAACACGCGGTGCGCTCGGCTCATGCGGCAATCCCTCACGCCGCGCTGGCGGAGCGGGCAAATCCGTTCGCGGCCGAGCTGCTGAGTCTCATCAGCGGACTGGCGGAGATCGTGCTGTTTCGGGCGGTGCTCGAGCACTGCCAAGGCGCTTCGCCCCGAGAGGGAGTCGATCCGCGGGTGATTGCCTCCATGCTCGATGCGCAATCCGCCGCCTTTGCCTGGCATATCGGCGCCGACTGGCGGCTTTCCGAGGAGATGCTGGCGGCCCTGGAGGAGCAGATGACATTCTCCGAGCCGGTCACGCCGCTCGGCCGCTCGCTGCGCTTCGGTCGCCGTGCGGGCGCCCTGGCGGTTCTACACACCAACTCCATCATCGATGATGCCAGCGTCAGGATCTCGCTCCCCCCCTCGGGACTCTCGTCCTCGCATCTCGAATCCATGTTGACGCGTCTGCTGCGTCCTCATGAGGATCCAAGGACGGTACCTGGCGCGGCGCCGCACTGAAAGTCGAGCCGGATCGAGGTGCGATGGATGATGACCGATATAATCGGTCGCCACGTCATCGCGCCGCATCGGAGGGGTTGTGAGGCAACGAGTATGTAGTCCGCGGGCAGTGTCGGCGCTGTCGGCTTTTCTGCTGGTAGGAATCTGCCACGCGGCGCCCTCGGCCCCTGTGGTGCGCATCCCACAGGGGGGCCTGGCCGGGCTGAGGCGCGGCGCGGTGGATGCGTTTCTCGGAATTCCCTACGCGGCGCCGCCGGTCGGACGCAATCGCTGGCGGGCGCCGCAATCGGCGCCGCAATGGGAGGGCATCCGCCCCGCAAAACGCTTCGCGCCAAGCTGCTGGCAGGTCATGACTCCCGCCGGTATCGGACCGTGGACGCACGAGTACGTCCCCCAGGGGCGCGTCAGTGAGGATTGCCTGTACCTCAACGTCTGGACACTCACCACGGACGTGCGCCGGCGACTACCGGTGCTCGTCTGGATCCCGGGCGGTGGCTTCGTCGCCGGCTCCGGCTCCGCGGCGGTGTATGGCGGCGCGAAACTCGCCGCGCAGGGGATCGTGGTGGTCACGATCAACTATCGGGTGGGTCTGTTCGGTTTCTTCGTGACACCGGAGCTCGTCGCCGAAGCGGCCCGCGAGCACGAGCCTGCGGGAAACTACGGGCTGCAGGACATGATCGCGGCGCTGCAATGGGTGCATCGCAACATCGCCGCCTTCGGCGGCGATCCGGATGCCATCACCGTCGGCGGCCAATCCGCCGGTGCCATCGCCGTGCACGATCTGATCGTCTCGCCGCTTGCCACCGGACTCTTCCGGCGCGCAATCGCCGAGAGCGGGCTGCCTGACACGGCGCCGAACCCCTCCCTGGCCGAGGCGGAGAAAGCCGGCGAGAAGTTGGCGCGCTCCAAGGGGGTCAAGACTCTCGCGGCGCTTCGGGCTCTGACGCCGAAGGAGCTGACCGCGAACGCGCCGCCCGGTCTGAAGGGGCCGCTCCTCGTCCCCATGATCGACGGCGTGCTGCTTCCGGCGGCACCCGAGAGACTCCTCACCCCCGGTGCATTTGCCGATGTTCCCATGCTCGTCGGGATCGATGCGGATGAAGCCTCCGCCTTTTCGGGACCGCTTGTGAAGTCGATGAGTCGGGCCGCCTGGAAAGCGCTCATGGAGAAAGCGTTCGGCGCGCTCGCCGCGCGCTTCGCGCGCCTGTATCCCGCAGGCAGCGGCGCCGAGCGCGCGCGCTCGGCGCGGCAGTTGCACCGTGACCTCGGGCGCGCCGCACTCTGGCACTGGAGCGGTCTCTGGCTTTCGGAGGCGCGCAGCCCGGCGTACGGGTATCTCTTCGATCACCTCGAGCCCGGCCCGGATTCCGGCCGCTGGGGTGTCTTTCACTCCTCCGAGCTGCCCTACGTGTTCGGCACCCTCGATGCGGCTCCGGAGCGGCATTTCACCCGCATCGACCGGGCGCTCTCGCGGACCTTGTCGCGCTATTGGATCGATTTCATCAAAACCGGCGATCCCAACGCCCGTGGACTTCCCCATTGGCCGCCCATGCAGGGATCCGATCCGCAGATCATGGTGCTCGAGCCTGCTCCGGCGCCGGAGCCGATCCTGCCGCCGCGCAGGCTCGATTTGATGAAGGCGTTCCTCGCGCGGGGCGGCAGGCCGGGCATTTTCTGACGGTCGATGGCGGTATCAGATCGCCAGCGTCAGACTGATGGGACAG
>JBAUOO010000150.1:0-8656 GCA_049579785.1 Steroidobacteraceae bacterium | reverse complement strand
TGCCGTGGCCGGGGCCCAACCGCGCCCACCGCCGGCGAGTCGCCGCTCCCGCCCGGCCGCGGCCGCCTCGCTGGGTGCCGTCACGGTCGAAGCCAGCGAGGAGCGACGGGCGCTGCGGCTGAAGGTGGACCGCTTCGTCGCCTCGGCCATCGTTCAGCCCTCGGGCGATGCGCTCGATCGCTGGAGCGTTCCGATTTGTCCTCTGGTGGCAGGACTGCCCAGGGCATGGGGTGAGCTCATCCTCGAGCGCATCTCGATGGCGGCCGTCGATGCGCATGCGCCGCTCGCCGGTCGGGTGTGCCATCCGAACCTTTTCGTGGTGGCGCACGATCAAGTCGCTCAATTCGTCAGGCAATGGTTGGCGCAGGATCGAACGGCGTTCGACTTCAACGATCAGGGAATCGAGAGCTTCTATCGGTTCTTCGATTCCAAGCGGCCCATTCGCGCCTGGTACAACACCCGTTGGGGAAACCCCGACGGGGGCGCTTGTATGCCAGCCGAATCGGCGGCGGCCCTCGGCGCGGGTCTGCCGCAGAGTCTCGATGCGCAGACCTGCGCGAACGGTGTCGATACGCACCTGACCTATTCGAGCACGGCCTCCAACATCACCTCGGCGATCGTCGTGGTCGACACCAGCCGGATGAAGGGCATGACCACCCGGCAGCTGGCCGACTATATCGCCCTGGTCGGTCTCGCCGACGTGCGGTTGGACGCGGGTCCCACCCCCGTGCCGAGCATTCTGGCGCTGTTCGCTCAAGGCACGCCGCCGTCGGGCCTGACCCGCTGGGATCGCGCCCTGCTCTACTCGCTATACAACACGAGTCAGGCGGATAGACTGCAGATTCCCGAAATGGAAATAGCCATGCTGAGGCGCATCGCCCCGTAGTCGCTCGCCCGGAGAAACGAGACCATGACCAGGGTCTGCTCGAGTAAGGCAGCTGTCACGGGTCGCCACGCCGAGGGCGGGCGCTGTCTCCCCGGCTCACTCGCGGCGCTGCTTCTCCTGCCGACGCTGCTTCTCCTGCCGGCGGCCGCGCGCGGCTTCATGCCTCAGGTCACTCCGGGCTCGCAGCGTCAAACACCACGGGCGGCACCGGCTGCGCCGCAGCGCTCCGAGGACAACGCGGCGCTGCCCAAGATCACGATCCAGGCGAGCAAGCGATTGCGGCACGAAGTCCACGAGTTCGTGGCCGCCGTGGTTACGCCACCGCCGCCGCACGAGAGCCTCTTACGCTGGAACAAGCCGATCTGTCCACTCGTCGTCGGGCTGCCGCGCAACTGGGGTGAGCTCATCCTCGCGCGCATCTCACAGACCGCCCTCGATGCCCACGCCGAGCTCGCCGGCAGTCACTGTCAGCCCAACCTCTTCGTGGTCGTGAGCGCGCAGCCCGATCAGGTGCTGCAGCAATGGATGGCACGGAATCCCAAGGTCGATACGCGAAACGGCCTCGGGCCCCTGAAGAGCTTCCTCCACTCCGGGCAGCCGATCCGCACCTGGTACAACCCGGAGCCGAGCTGTGCCGGCGGCGCCTCGGAGTCCGGGTCGGCCGCCGTGGATAGCAGCATCGGGTTGCCCTACCCGGGCCTCGGAAAGAGCGCCGGAGCCGGCAACCCCCGCGGGGGCATGGGCCCGACGTACTGTGACGACACCATCGATACGCACCTGACTTATGGCGATGTTCGCTCCATCTCCTATGCGATCGTCGTCGCCGATACCAACCAGCTGACGAAGAGGCACGTCAAGCTCGGGCAGCTGGCGGCCTACGTCAGCCTCGTCGGGCTCGTCGACATCCAAGCTGGCGCCGACGGGGGAGGTGCACCGACGATACTGCGTCTCTTTCACGATCCCAACGCTCCAGAGACACTGACGCCGTGGGATCGGGCTTTGCTCTACTCGCTCTATAACACGAGCCAGTCCGGCAAGCTGCAGCTCACCGACATGGAAGTGTCCATGGTCAGGAAGATCGCACCCTGAGGGGATATCACTATGACCAGGCACCTCTTCGCCCCCGTTTTCGCTGCGCTGCTTCTTCTGGCGGTGTCCGCGCTCGGCTACCGGCCGGCACGCGCCTCACAGCCCGCCGCGGCCAAAGCGGCCCTGTCGAACGTCACGATCGACTCCGCCCGGCAGCAGCAGGCGTTGCGGCGGCAGGTGAACCAGTTCGTCGTCTCCGTGGTCGCTCAGCCCGGGAACGAATCGCTCGTGCGCTGGAACGAGCCGGTATGCCCGCTCGTCGCCGGGCTGCCGCGCGACTTCGGCGAGTTCATCCTCGCGCGCATCTCCCAGGCGGCCCGCGCCGCTGGCGCGCCGCTCGCCGGCAGGAGCTGCCGGGCGAACCTGTTCGTCATCGCGACCGGGCACCCCGATCTCGTCCTGAAGAAATGGCTCGCGCGGGATCCGCAGATCGAGACGCGCCACGGCATCGAGCGCATGCGCAGTTTCCTCGAATCCTCCCGGACGGTGCGGGTCTGGTACAACACCGTGCCGAGCTGCGGCGGCGTGGTCGCCAACGGCTCGGTCGCCGCCGCCGAGCTCAGCGCCACGATGGGCGCCTCCAACCCGAGCGGCTCCCTGGGGCCGTCGTTCTGTCAGAACACGATGGACACACAGTTGAGTTATGGCGATGTCAGGTCGATCTATTCGGCCATCGTCATCGTCGACGCTCAGAAGCTCCGGCGTGTCACGATCGGGCAGCTCGCGGATTACGTCAGTCTCGTCGGACTCGTGAACGTCCGCCCGGATACCGATGGCGAAGGCGCGCCGACGATACTGCGGCTGTTTCGGGATCCGAGCCCGCCGCAGGCATTGACGGGGTGGGATCGGGCGCTGCTGTACTCGCTCTATAACACCAACCAGTCGGGTAAGCTGCAACTCACCGACATGGAATCCGTCATGGCCGCGCGAATCGCGCCGTAACGTGTCTTGGGGGCCGCAGGTCATGATCGCCGAGTCGCAGACCTACACGTCCTCCGGGTCGACCCGGCTCGCCCGCCGGGCCCTGTTCGCCTTCATTCTGGTATTCATCGCATCCCGGACAGTGGTGTTGCTCATCATGGCGCGCCGCATTCCCAACATGTACTTCTTCCTGCGCGGCACGCACGTCCATCATCTCAACTACGGCATTTTCCTGCTCGCGGGCGTGGGCGCGTACCTGCTTCTGCGCCGGCCCACCGGCAGGGCGCTGGATGGCGCCGCGCTGATCTACGGCATAGCCCTGGCACTGACCTTCGATGAGTTCGGCATGTGGCTGCATCTGGGCGGCAGCTACTGGCAGCGCGCGAGCATCGACGCGATCGTCGTCATCGCGGCGGTGCTCGGGCTCATCGCGTTCGCTTCCGACCTGCGCCGGTTCGAGGCCCGCCATATCAGGGCCTCGATCGTCATTCTGATCGCGCTCGCCGTATTCGGGGTGGCGATGTACGACGCTTCCATGAAGATCGGCCGGCTCGAGGGCCCGAAGCTCGAGGCTCTCGAAGCGGCGTCATCGCCGTAGCCGGGACGGCGCGGGCACGTTTATCGCTTGGAGGTGCCTGCAGGTCGGCGCCGGGCGCCGGGCTTGCAGGACGCGTGATCCGGTGCGGGGGCCTGCCTCGATCCGGTCGCGCTCATCGACAGGACAGCCATGGCGAGCCGGAGACTCTCGAGCTATCGCGCCAAATGGGATTTCAGCCGCACCACGGAGCCCTCGGGCGGCGGGACCGTGGCCGACCCCGTGCGGCTGCGATTCGTGGTGCAGAAGCATGCGGCGCGCAGGTTGCATTACGACCTGCGGCTCGAGCTCGATGGAGTATTCGATTCCTGGGCGGTGACCCGGAACATCCGCTCGCCCGTCGTCGGAGCACAGTCGCCAACATTGGAAAGGCGCCCCCGATGAGCGCGTTCGAAGTGACTCCGGAGGCGCGCCTGGGGCTCATTGCGCAGCAGAAGGCGAGCGCGCTCGAATCGGAGGTGCAGCGGCGCGTCATGGTGGAACGCGCCCTGGCCGCGCGCGACCGCGAGCTCAGTGATTTCCTCGAGAACGCGCTCGAGGGACTCCTCAGGGTCGGGCCTGAGGGTACGGTGTCCTGGGTCAACGGCGCGGGACTCGAGCTGTTGGGTTGCCGCAATGGGGAGTGCGTCGGCCGGTCGATCGAGGAGTTTTATCTCGAGCCGCGCGATGCGCAGGAATCGCTGCGGCGGCTGCTCTCGGGCGAGACCCTGCGCAATCATTCGACCGTGCTGCTGCGCGCCGACGGGTCGGTCCGGCACGTGCGGATCGCCGCCAATGCGCAGTGGGATGCGGGGCGGCTCGTCCACAGCCGCTGGTACATTCGCGACGACACCCATGAGAGGCTGGCGGAGAACGCCCGCGCTCATCTCGCCGCCATCGTCGAGTCCTCCGACGATGCCATCGTGAGCAAGACGCTCGAGGGGATGGTCCGCTCCTGGAACCGAGCCGCGGAGCAGCTCTTCGGCTATACCGCGGAAGAGGCGGTCGGGCAGCCGATCACTCTCATCATCCCCGCGGAGCGCGTGCAGGAGGAGCGGGGAATCCTCAAGAAGCTGCGCCGCGGAGAGCGGATCGAGCACTTCGAGACGGTGCGGGTCGCGAAGAACGGACGTCGCATCGACGTTGCGCTCACCATCTCTCCTATCCGCGATGCCGCCGGCGTGATCGTCGGGGCGTCGAAGATTGCCCGCGACATCAGCGAGAAAAAGGCGTCCGAGCAGGCGCAGGAGCGCGCCATCGGCGAGCTCACGCGTGCCGAGGAGGCGCTGCGCGAGGCGGACCGGCGCAAGGACGAGTTTCTTGCCGTGTTGGCGCACGAGCTGCGCAACCCCCTGGCGCCCATCCGTTACGCGGTCGCCTGGGCCAAGAAAGCGGGCCGTGGGGAAGCCGCTCGCTTGCAGGCGCAGGCCATCATCGAGCGCCAGGTCGAGCATATGAGCCGCCTGCTCGATGATCTGCTCGATGTCTCGCGCATCACCCGCGGCACGCTTCTCCTGCGACGATCCGCCGTGCAGCTGTCGGCGGCGCTCGCGGTGGCGCAGGAATCGGCACGGCCGCTGCTCGAAGCCAAGAATCATACGCTCGTGCTGAAGGTACCGTATCCGGTGCGGCTCGTGGCCGATCCCGTGCGACTCGCGCAGGTGCTCGCCAGCCTCCTGGTCAACGCCGCCAAGTACACCGACACGGGCGGCCGCATCGAGGTCGAGGCACGGCGGGAGCAGGACGAGCTCGTGGTCGCGGTTCGCGACCACGGTATCGGCATTTCGGCCGAGATGATGCCGAGGCTGTTCACGCTCTTCGCCCAGGCATCACCCGTGCTCGAGCGCGCGCAAGGGGGGCTCGGTATCGGCCTGTCGCTGGTGCGCGGGCTGGTGGAGCTGCACGGCGGCACGATCACTGCGCACAGCAAGGGCGCCGGCCACGGGGCTGAATTCATAGTGCGCCTGCCGATCGGCGATCCGGTCGGCATCGAGCCTGATGGTGAATCGGGCAGCTTGCAGACGAGCGGGCAGACGATGCCGCTTCGGGTGTTGGTTGCCGATGACAATCGGGACAGCGCCGTGAGCTGTGCCGCTCTGCTTAAGAGCTGCGGGCATCAGGTGAGCGTGGCCCACAGTGGCCGCGAGGCCTTCGAGCTCGCGTGCAATCTGCGGCCCGATGCCCTGCTCCTGGACATTGGTATGCCGGAACTCAATGGCTACCAGCTGGCGCAGCGGATCCGCGCCACGGGCTGGGGCCGGGCGGCCACCCTGGTCGCCATCACCGGCTGGGGCCAGGAGCATGACAAGCGACGGGCGCTGCAGGCGGGTTTCGACCACCACCTGACGAAGCCCATCGACCCCAACAGCCTGGAAGGGCTGCTGCAGCGCGCGGCAGCCCGCCAGCCGATCGACCAGCCTTGAGCGGTGGCCAGGCTGGAAAGGCTGGCCTTAAGTCCGGCCAGTGGCGCACAATCAGCGCCACTGGCCATCCATAAACGAAGAATCAGCAGAGGAACGACATGGCTACCAAGCTCGAGAAGACCCTGAAGCGCGAGATCGACGTGGACGGCAAGGCATACATGCTGGCTATCTCCCCGGAGGGTCTGAAGCTCACCGAGAAAGGCAGGCGCAAGGGGCAGGAGCTCAGCTGGAAAGGCGTGCTGACCGGCCAGGCGGCGACGCCGACGGCGGTCGGCGGCCCGGTGGAGACAGAGACGGCTGCGGAAGAGTAGTCGCGGGAAATGGCCGCTCATCAATGAGCGAACGGCCCACGAGCGAGGAGAGCCTGCGCGACCTGCTTGCGCGCGTGCACGAGCGGCTGGGCGATGCCTCGGTGGATGCCGAGTCGCGCAAGCTCCTCTCCGCGCTGGTGCGCGACATCGATCGCGCTCTGGGTCGAGGCGGCGCGCCTGGGTCGGCCGGCACGCATGCCCCTCGGCTCGAATCCCTCGCGGTACGGTTCGAGGCGGATCACCCGGCACTCGCCGAGGTGATCCGCGAGGTCATCGACGCGCTGGTGAAGGCCGGGATCTAGCTCAATCCTCCATGAGGAAGCTACGGAGTTGCTCGCTGCGGCTCGGATGCCGGAGCTTGCGCAGCGCTTTCGCCTCGATCTGACGAATCCGCTCGCGCGTGACGTCGAACTGCTTGCCGACTTCCTCCAGGGTGTGGTCGGTATTCATGTCGATGCCGAAGCGCATGCGCAGCACCTTGGCTTCCCGCGGAGTAAGCTGCGCGAGCACCGCGTGTGTGGTCTCGCGAAGCGATTCCATCGTCGCCTGATCGATCGGTGAGGCCACCGATTGATCCTCGATGAAGTCCCCGAGATGGGAATCCTCGTCGTCGCCGATCGGGGTCTCCATGGAGATCGGCTCCTTCGCGATCTTGAGGACCTTGCGTACCTTGTCCTCCGGCATCTCCATGCGCACGGCGAGCTCCTCCGGCGTCGGCTCCCGCCCCATCTCCTGCAGCATCTGCCGCGAGATGCGGTTCAGCTTGTTGATGGTCTCGATCATATGCACCGGGATGCGGATGGTGCGCGCCTGGTCGGCGATCGAGCGGGTGATGGCCTGGCGGATCCACCACGTGGCATAGGTGCTGAACTTGTAGCCGCGGCGGTATTCGAACTTATCCACCGCCTTCATCAGGCCGATGTTGCCTTCCTGAATCAGATCGAGGAACTGCAGCCCGCGGTTGGTGTACTTCTTGGCGATGGAGATGACGAGGCGCAGGTTGGCCTCCACCATCTCTTTCTTGGCGCGCCGCGCCTTGGCCTCGCCGATCGAGACCTCGCGGTTGACTTCCTTGATCTCGTTGATGGAGAGATGGAAGTCACCTTCCAGCAGCTCGAGCTTCTTCTGCCGCCGCTCGATCTCGTCCTTGAACTTCGCGAGCGGCGCCGAGTACTTCTTGCCCGCCTTCACGTGCTTGGCGAGCCAGCGGGGGCTGGTCTCGTTCTTCGGGAAGGTGGCGATGAAATCCTTGCGCGGCATGCCGGCATCGCGCACGGCGATGATCATGATCTCCTTCTCGAGCTGGCGGACCTCCGCGACATGGGTGCGCAGATTCAGGATCAGCGCCTCGAACATCCGCGGTGAGAGCTTGAGCTCCATGAATTCGTCGGCGAGCTTCTTGCGGGACTTGAGAGTCTTCGGATCGCGTGCGCCGTGTTTCTCGATCCCCGAGAGCACGTGCGCATAAGACTTCGCGACGCTGGCGAAGCGCGCAGCGGCTTCCTGCGGGTCGGGGCCGGTGTCGACCGCCTCCTCTTCGTCGCTCTCGACGCCGTCCTCTCCTTCCTCCTCGTCATCCGACTTGTCCTCTTCCGTGGCCAACTCCATTTTGGTCGGATTCTGCGGCTGGGCGATGACATCCGGCGCGTTGGGATCGACGAAGCCGACGATCACATCGACGAGCCGTGCCTGACCGGCCTTGACCGGCTCATAGGCCTTTAGCAGGAAATCATGGGTCGGCGGATAGAGCGACAGCGCCCGCCGCACGGCCTCGAGACCTTCCTCGATGCGCCGGGCGATGCGGATCTCACCCTCGCGGGTAAGAAGCTCCACCGTGCCCATCTCGCGCATGTACATGCGCACCGGATCGGTGGTACGGCCGAGCTCCGCATCGAGCGCCGCGAGCGCGGCGGCGGCTTCCTCGATCGCCTCCTCGTCAGCGGGGGCGGAAGGCTCGCTCGCTAGCAACGACTCGGTATCCGGTGCCTTCTCATACACCGGGATGCCCATGTCGTTGATGGTGTTGACGATGTCCTCGATCTGCTCCGGATCGACGATCTCCGACGGCAGGTGGTCGTTGACCTGCGCGTAGGTGAGATAGCCCTGCTCCTTGCCGCGGGCGATGAGTAGCTTCAACTGAGACTGACGATCTTCGGGCATGACGGGCGCGCGGCGCTCGAGACCCAGGGGGCGCTTCTCCGCGGCATGTGCAGCATGAGTCGGACCCTCCTTGTGGGCACCGTGGCGCGTACCTGCCTCAGTGGCGGGTGCGTGCGCAGGGGCCGTGCCGCTCGCCTTCCTGAGCGGCGCCGGCTTACCGTGGGCCAGGCGGGTTCGGGCCGCCGCCGGGCGAGACTGGGACCCTGCGACGCGCGCCGGAGCCGTCGTGTCCCGCGCCGCGGCGGCGACGGACGCCGCCTTCTCGACGGATGTTGCCTTGGCGGCCTTGGCG
>JBAUOO010000149.1:0-3155 GCA_049579785.1 Steroidobacteraceae bacterium | reverse complement strand
CGCGTCTCGGTGTCAGGCGGCACCTCCCGGGCGCATGGGCCGAGATGCCGTCGCAATGTCCCTCGTCGACCCAGGTCTCACTCTGCCGCGGGCTGAATCCGCCGATGCCGTTGGCCGTGTCGATGAGGTTGAGTTTGCTGCGCTGCAGCAGGATGTGCACGCGCGAGCCTGCGACGGCTCGGCCGTGGGGGTCGGCCACCAGGAAATGCACGGCGAACGACTTCCCCGCCTGCAGCAACCAGTCATCGAGCTTGAGCCCCACGAAGCGGTCGCGCGCCGCCCAGGTGGCGCGCGCGCGATCGGCCACCCATGCCCCGCGCGCCGACTCGACGGCGCCTTGAACCACCAGTCGTCCGTAGAGGATCGGCACCTGCTCGGGTAGCTGACCGGCCGCTCGTGCGGCCCCTTGGTCATCGAGCGTGCCGCGCTGCTGGCTCAACGTGGCGGAGGCGGGCGTGCCATCGGGATTTGCGTCGAAGGAAAATCCCGCGGCCACGGGAGTCGTGGAGGCGAAGGGCTCGGCCTCGATGAGAACCGTGGTACGGATTGGCGCGCGGGTATAAGGGCCTCCCGCGTGCAGTGTCGCCCAGACCTGGGCGCGGTAGACATCGCCGGGTCCGAAGACACTGCCCGCGAGGAGAGTGTGAACCTCGAAGGCGGCCGGCACGAACTCCGTGACGAGGAAACGACCTACCTGGCGATGTTGAGTCTCCCCGCCCGCGGTCCATGAGAGTGTCATGTCGTACCAACCCATGGCTGCGCTCTTGGGCAGGTACAGATCGCCATGCAGTCCGCCAAAAGCTGAAAGCCTTGCGTTGGCCCGTGTCAGGACGCTCTTGCCGGTGGAATCGGTGATCGCGAACGTGAAGGGTAGATCCGGCGCGGCGGTCAGCGAATCGCTCGCCATGCCGCGGACGAACGCGGCGTAGCGCACCGTCGCCCCGGGCCGATAGACGCCCTGTGCCGTGACGCCCCAGGCGCGCAGATGCCCGTACCGCGGCAGCTCGCGATCCCAGATCGCCCCGCCGCTGATGCTGCCGATCCAGCGCAGATACCCCCAATCGAGCGGCAGCAGCGCCATGTCGGAGTCCTTGACGGCGGTCACATACCAGGTCGGCGAACCGGGCATGAAGCGCCTGAGCCACGCATCGCCGAGCGCCACCGCGCCCGGAAGCACGGCGAGCCCGTTGGCATCGGTCACCGCCGAGTCGGTGACCGCGCCCAGACCGGCGAGGGAGTGTTGCGGCGCGGTCGCTAAGCGCACCTCGACCCCGGCGATCGGAGCCCCGCTCGAGAGCGAGACGACCCACACCAGGGTGTCGAAGTGTCCGACCTTGGCCAACACCTCCCAGGGTGTCACCTCCGCGAACACCGCCTGTTGGCTCCTTTCGTACCACGAGCTTCCGATCGGCGGATCCCAGCTGAGCACGCCGGACAGCGCACCCGAGCGCCCCTCGAGATCGGCGCGAACGCCGAGCGAAACGGTGAGATTGCGGTCCCGCGGAGGCCGCCCGGGGAACGGCGCCAGGAGCGATTTCGACACCGACGCCGATCCAACCGTCGATGAGTCACTCTCGAGCGCCGCGGCGCTCACCGATTCGTAGCTGAAATCGAGCCGATCCAGGTTGGCGAAGTACACCGGCAGCACGGTGCTCTCACCTGCCTCGAGTACGCCGCCGGGTGCGCCGAGGGAGACGAAAGGCGGCAGATGGCCCGTCAGGAACGTCAACGCGACCGGAGTGCGCAGCTTGCGGCCGAAAGAGTCCCTGACTCCCGCCGGCACCCACAGGCGGTATCGGGTCATGCCTTTGAAAGTAAATGGCAGAGCGAAGCGATAACGGGTCGCGCCACCTTTCGGGCCCGCGGGATTCAACATCCATGGGGGATAATCCTCCCAGAGCACCGCCAGTCTCGCGGCCGGCAGCGGCGCTGGCGACCAGCCTGCGGCGGCCAAAGTGGCAGGCGGGACTGGCGCGCTGAAATCCAGCTGCACCGTGTCCGGTCGGCACCGGGGGAGCGGCGAGGAGCCGCCGCGCGCCAACCGGTCCTGTGGCGCGACGGTCGCCCATATGTCCGAGTCGTTCAAACACGAGATCCCCTCGAGCACCAATGGCCCGAAGGTCGTGAGCCGGGTGTTCCATACCGGACCCTCGGGACCCGGCAGGCTCCCGAACGGGGTCACGAGACCCGGCCCGACCTCAAGCTGGTAAGTCGCATGCGGCGCCAGCGGTCGCGAAGGCACGATCAACCAAACACGACGGGCTTTCGAGCTCGCGGGCTCTGACGATCGCGAAGGCTGCGGGTGCTCGATCCACGCGATGGCGCCCGGGACACCGGGAACGGGCAGAAGCAACGGGCCGCGACGCGGCGTGGTGAACGCCTCGGCGCGCGCGGGCACGGACTCCCCGTCATCACGCGCATAGGACAGGGCCTGCGCAATCGAAGCGGATGTCACGGGTAGCGTGAATCTGAGGAGATACACCGGCGTGACGGGCGAGCGCCAGCCCTGAAAGAAAGCCCAGCGCACTCGCGGCGATTCCGTCGCGAAGGTCGCGGTCTGCGCCTGAGTGAGCCGCGTGCCATCAAGCGCGGTCAGTTGCGTGCCGATGCGGATGCGGTAGCGGGTCGCGGGACGGAAACGCTCGTCCCCGGGCAGTCGACAGGCGAGTCTTTCGGTGTCGAGCCAGCGCCACTCACAGGGCAGCGCGGGCGTGACGACCACCGGCACCGAGCCGCTGGGTACGCCCATGCGTCCCAGGGGAACCATGTCACGGTCAAACTGCACCACGATTTCCTGACCCGGGGGCACCTCGTCGCCGCCCGGTGTGACGTCGAGGACCTTCATCCCGCTGCCGCCTCGAGCCAGCACCAAGCCGGGCACCGTGAGCACCAGCGATAGAGCGACGCGTGCGAGGCTGCGACCCGTTGGGTTGTTCATAGCTCCCATTGAACCCCGGCGCTATGACATTGCCGCGATACATGCGGGCAAATTGTGGCAAGGCACCCCGCTCCCCGGCTCACTTGAACAGCGGCTGCCGGACCCGTATCGTGGAAATCGTGCCAGCCGTGCGAGATGCATCGACGACCGCGGTATCCGACTCGACCCTCGAGCGCTTTCGCGAAGGCGCAGCGAGCGCACATCCGACACCAGCGGG
>JBAUOO010000148.1:0-4726 GCA_049579785.1 Steroidobacteraceae bacterium | reverse complement strand
GCCGCCGGCCAGCCAAACCGAGGAGAACAAGACGCTTGAGATAAGCCCGCCCGAAGAAGACGGACGGGAAGAAAACCTCGACGTTCAGACCGGCCGATTTACACGAAAACCAACTCGGCGGTCACAGTAGGGGTCTCTGAGGATCCGATTTGCTAGGGGCCTCCGGCGCCAAGCCATTGCTGGTGGCCACCTGGAACCCCCCCGGTCGCACGAGCGTATCTACAAATCGATCTTGAGTCAATAGCTTAATGAAATGCGTGCCAGGTCATAGCCTGGCGTCGTGCGGGAGAAAGCCAGGCTATAACCTGGTAGGGTACAATTCAGAACCAGGTTATAGCCTGGCGGTTGGCGGCTCGGCGACCGGCCTCAGCAATTCTGCGCCGCACAGGTGGTAAGCCCATGAAAGAGAAAGACCTTATCAAGCTCGAGCAGCTGGAGCAGATGCTTCAGCCTTACCGGAAGCTGCCCGGCCTGCCAAGGCCACGACTAGGCTGGATCCGGGCAATCCGCGAGGTGCTGGGCATGAGCAGCCCCCAGCTTGCAAGACGCATGGGTATCCGAGCGGCTCAATCTGTGGAGGACATGCAGAAGGACGAGGTGGGTGGAGCGATCACCCTGCAAACCCTCCGGAAGATAGCCCGGGCGCTCGACTGCGAGCTCGTTTACGCGCTGGTACCTCGCCGATCGCTCCAGGATATCCGTCACGATCAGGCGACGAATGTCGCGAGGCGACTCATCAAGCGCGTGGCTCATTCGATGAGCCTCGAGGACCAGGCGGTGAGTCAGGCCGTGGAGCGAAGGGAGCTCGAGCGACGGATCAAAAAGCTCCTGGACGGTAACCCTAAGACGCTATGGGACTGAATTTCTATTATCCCGCTGGTGCGACACCCCTTGATGCCGACGATGCCGCTGGTCTCATTCCCACACACATCAGTACGCAAGGGCAGCTCAACGAGTGGGAATACGCGAATGTGGCTCGCGGAGAGGCGTGGGTCTTCGGGCTCAGACGTCGCCAGATTCTTACAATCGATTTTCTGCAGGAGCTACACCGCAACATGTTCGGTGAAACATGGACATGGGCGGGTCAGATCAGAATGAAGGCGACCCTTCCAGTCGGAGCTGCTCCGGAACAGATTCGCCCAGCGCTTCTTGTGCTTCTTGGAGATGTGCAGTTCCAGCTCGATCGACCTCCCTGGAGTATCGAGGAGATTACGGCGCGATTCCATCATCGACTCGTGTACATACATCCCTTTCCAAACGGCAATGGGCGGTTCGCGCGGACAATGAGCGATCTTCTGCTCCACCGTTCAGGTCGCGAGCGATTCAGCTGGGGTGCGAATCTCGCCCAACCAGGAGAGGCGCGGCAGCGCTACATCGGCGCATTGCAGGCCGCTGATCACAACGATTACGCGCCACTCTTTGAACTCCTCGGGGTAGGAGGAATCGGCGCGTGATCGAGCAACGAGATGACCGACAGTCTCAGAGAATCGCGAAATCCCCTCCGGGGCGACCCGCACGCGCGTGAGTGCGCGCATTGCCTCAATCGAAAGCTTACCTTTGAGTGTCGTTGCCTCACGTGAAATGTCACTATCCCGGCTCCAGATCAGGAGGCCGCGATGGACACCCCGCTTACCCATGCCGCGCGAATTGAACTGGCACGCTCAGTGCGGCGGCGATATCAAGCTGCCTCGAGCCGAGTAAAGAAGCAGATCTTGTCCGAGTTTGTCGCCATCAGTGGCTATCACCCGAAATACGCGATTCACGTGCTCAATGCGGAATACCCGACCGCCCCAGTACGTCGCGTACGTGTGCGGCCTACGCTGTACGACGATGCCGCGAAGCAGGCCCTCATCGTGCTGTGGGAGGCCTCCGACCGCGTCTGTGGGAAGCGGTTGAGGCCGCTGCTCAAGATTCTGCTGCCGGCGCTCGAGCGGCACGGCCACCTGAAGCTCGATGAGGCGATCCGATCGAAAGTGCTGGCCATGAGCGCCGCGACTATCGATCGGCTGTTGCGAGCGGCCCGTGGGGCAACGGGTGCCAAGAGGAGGCGCCGGGTGATTCCAGATATTCGCCGTCGCGTGGCGGTGCGTACCTTTGCCGACTGGCATGAGCCACCGCCGGGTAGCATGGAAATGGACCTGGTGGCGCACTGCGGGGACTCAACACGCGGGAGCTACGTCCACAGCCTCGTGCTCACAGATATCGCCAGCGGCTGGACAGAGTGCGCGCCCCTGGTCGTGCGCGAACAGACGTTGGTGGTGGAAGCCCTGGATCGCCTCCGGATCGGTCTGCCCTTTGCCCTACGAGCCCTTGACGTCGATAACGGTGGGGAATTTTTGAATGAGACGATGATCAAGTACTGCCTCGGCCAAGGAATCGAGCTGACGCGCTCGCGGCCATATCGGAAGAACGACCAAGCGTGGATCGAACAGAAGAACGGCGCCGTCGTACGCAAGCTGCTCGGTTATCGTCGGTTTGAAGGCATTGCCGCGGCGCAAACCCTCGCACGGCTGTACGGAGCGTCGCGACTATTCGTCAACTTCTTCCAGCCCTCATTCAAGCTGGCCGAGAAACATCGGCAAGGTGCGCAGGTCACCAAGCGCTACCATGCGCCTGAAACGCCCTGCGAACGACTATTGCACGCCGAAACGATGTCTGAGCCGGTCAAGGCCAAGCTCCGTGAAGTCAGTGGCGCGCTTGATCCACTACAGCTGCTCGAGGAAATACGCGCGATGCAGAGCCATCTGGTCGTGCTGGCCGATGGTGGCTCGCCCGCTGGGAGCAGTCCCCTCCAACCAGATCTACCCGGGTTCCTTGCCAGCCTTTCCACGGCTTGGCGGGCTGGAGAAATCCGCCCCACCCACGCCATCGAGTCAAAGCCGCGGTATCTGCGGCGAATCCGAGATGTGGTTACTCGAGAAGCATGCGCCCCGCGGCCATCACAACCGTCCTGTCCGCCGAAACAGGTGCCGATCGCGGCGAGGTCGCGGACGCCGCCGAGATTCGACCACCGGGACCGGAGTGGGATCCGGAGATCGAACGCCAGTGCGATCTGAGGCGACAGGAGTTTGCCCGACGGCATATCCAGCGACAGCATGCATTCGCGCTGGTCTGGCCGCTTGTATGCCGCCGCCTTGAGGGGCGGCCGAACATGAACGCAACCGAGCTCTTCGACGAACTACGCAAGCAATATCCTGGACGATGGCACCGCGGCCAACTCCGCGCCTTTGCACAACGAGTGCGACAGTGGCGTGACGATGCACGGGCTCGAGGCATTCAATTCGGCTCGCTGCGGTACCGACCCTCCTCGATACCGCGTACTCGCCGCCGGCCTGACCCGCTTGCAACGCATTGGGCGGAAATGCTTCAGCATCTCGAATCCGACCCTGATCAAACCGCCCGGGAACTCTTGGCCTATTTTCAGGCCCGGCATCCCGATCGGTACAACCTCGGGCACCTGCGCACAGTGCAGCGCCGGCTCAAGATCTGGCGGCGAGATGCAGTGCAGCGGCTGATTTGCCAGATGGAGGAGTTCACAGAAGATCTCGGGTGTGAGTCGGCTGCTCGCGCCCACCAGAGCATCCATCACATATGAGCTTCTGACGGCTGCGCCGTCAGACTGCCCAGCGTGCGGCCCGGTTAAATCGCGTAAGCAGAATGCCAGAAGGTAAGAATCCGGATGAGGCAAATAGTAAGAAACTTACGTGAGGCAATACGGCCTTTCCAGCGCGTGGCGGGCCGGCGAGGTACGCCCGACGTTTTCCATCGACGCCAAACCGCGCTACCTGCGCAGCCTGCAAAGCGTGGTTCAACGGGATGTCGTACAGGCGCCCAAGAAGATCGCCGCGCCTGCGGCTGTTACACAGCCAGCTGCGCTGACTCCGCTCGCCATGCCCGTTCAGAAGATGCCTGAACGGCCTCGGCTGATCTATGCCGAACCCGGCAAACCGGTATATCACGCGCTCACGATGGTCTGGCCATTGGTGTGCCGCCGCCTCGAAGGGTTTCCGAACATAACCTGCACGCAATTGTTCGACGAGTTGTGCACCCAGTTCCCGGGACGCTTTCATCCGAAGCACGTGGATCGTCTGGCAAAGCGTGTGAAACTGTGGCGTAAGGACGCGCGTGCTCGGGGCGTGGTGATCGGGCGCCTAAAGTACCGCCGCTTCAGCAACAAGCCTCGTGGACGCGGTCCCGGTCCTCAGCGCTTCGTGGATCACTGGCCGCAGATGCTTCAATATCTGGAATCGCATCCGGACCTTACGGCTGTGGAACTGCTCACAGAATTTCAAGCGCGGTACCCTGGATTTTATAGCGGCAGCCATCTGCGTACGCTGCGGCGTCGTGTACAGGTCTGGCGCCGCGAGGCCATTCAGCGGTTGATCTACGAGATGAAGGACCTGACTCACGATCTCACCGTCACCGCATGAGTCATCATCTCGCTCCCATCGGCAAAGGACTTCTGCCGCCTTCCGGCGGCAGACTCCCTTACCGCCCTGCGGTTTACAACCAAATCGGAAGGAGACCGGAATATGGGAGGGGTCCGGTAACATCGCCGATGAGGCACTCGGTAACAAAATTACGTGAGGCAATACGAGGGGTCAGATCACGCTGCGCAAGGTCGATGGCTGGCAGACGCTTCACGTTCAACCCAACACGCTTGACATCGCGGCATAACACTGTTAGAACTCAACATGTCCGGAGATGAACCATCAATTTCTACCAA
>JBAUOO010000147.1:0-3871 GCA_049579785.1 Steroidobacteraceae bacterium | reverse complement strand
TCACGACTTTCAGCTCGGCGATGACAGTAATGGAGCCGCCGCTCAACCCAGCAAAGCAGGAGCGCCCATCACGCGCTCTCGTATTCCTTGATGATCGAGCCTGCCACAATCGGATCGTTCGAGGGGGCCCCGCAGGACCCGCCATTCCTCCGTTGCATCATGCTCGGGGAATGACGAGGCTTCAGTGCTTACCTAGCAGCCTGTCGGACTGACGGTTTTGTTCGAACGGTAAATCTGATCCCAAGTCGAGCGATTCATGGCCGTTTGTAGACAGAGTCTAAAGACAGAGTGCCGCGCGAGCCGGTCAGCCGAGCTGCAGGGCAAACATCCGCTTGATGTTCCAGCTCATCGTCACCAAGTCCCATTCGCCTTGGACGCTCTTCAGTCCACGCAGCAAGAACTGACGGAACCCCATCGCGGATTTGATGATGCCGAACACCGGCTCAGGTGTTTGTTTGCGCAGGGCGTAGAGCTTGCGGCCCTCGGGAGTCTTCAGCCGGTGTGCCATCTTCTGCATCGGCGTGGCATCGGGCGGCAGGGGTTCAGGGGCTGCGGCAAAGCGTCGCAAGCCCTCGTGATGAGGGTGTCGACCGAGGGCGATCAGCGGTTCGACGCCGGCCGCCGCACAACAATCCACGTTGGCGGCGCTCAGGTAACCGTTATCGGCCAGCACCCGCTGCACCCGCCCCAGATCTGCGGGCAAGTCCTGGAGCTTTTCGACCATCGGCACCAGCTGCTCTTTATCGTTCGGCGCCTGAGTGACCTCGCTGGCCACCACCAACATACTCTCCGTCGCGACCACTGCCTGGGCGTTGTAGCTCTGGTCAAAGCCGCCGCCGGCGACCGGCATGATGCGCGAGTCCTCGTCGGTCAGATTCACCTGGTCCTTCGGCCCCGGGCCGCTCGCGGGCGGCTGCGGTCCACGGCCACGCGGCTTCTTACCGGTCTCCTTCTGCTGCGCTTCGCGCGCAGCCATCTTGGCCTGATATTCAGCCTGCTCGCGCTGGAAACGCTCCTGGGCGCGCGCTTCGATCTTCGCCTTCGCTTGCGCAATCGCCTCCAGCCGCTGCTCGCGCCGCGCCAGCTCCTCCGGGATCGACATCCCATCGGGCACCTCCGCCTCATCGGCGTGCTCGGCCATCAGCAACAGCTGCTTCACTTCTTGCTTCAGCTGCGCCTCAATTTTCTGGGCATGCTCATACGAGAGAGCACTGTGCCGGCTCGCATTGGCGTGAATCTTCGTGCCATCCAGCCCCACCGTGCCGAGCTTGAGCACGCCCATCTCTCGCGCCAGCTTCAGCACTTCCACGAACAGCGGTTCGATCTCACCGATGAAGCGCTTGCGGAAGTTCGCAATCGTGTCGTGATCGGGATGCTCGTTACCGGCGATGAAGCGAAACGCCACCGAGTCGTATGTCGCCCGCTCCAGCGCGCGGCTGGAGAACACCCTCGTCGCATACCCGTATACCAGCAGCGACAGCAGCATCGCCGGGTGATAGGACGCCGAGCCCGAGCCGCGATAGGCCTGCGACAGCTTCGACAGGTCCAGCCGGTCGACCACTTCGACCACAAACCGCGCCAAGTGCCGCTCCGGCAGCCACTCATCCACCGACGGCGGCAGCAGGAAGCCCGTATCGCGGTTGATCGGTCGAAAGTTGCTCATGGGCTCCCTACGATTCCTGCGAGGTCAACGGCCGTGATTATGACTGATTTAACGCTAAGTCCGACAGGCTGCTAGAGAGCGGCGTGAATATCGAACCACGCTGATGTCAAAATTCCGCTCAATACTACCGACGTCCAGGTGTAGACGAACTCGTCCACCTCCTGCCAACCTTCCTTTCTTTCCATGGGCGACGGCCCTGCAGAGTCATGACTGAATCCGCCAGCCTTGTTGTTGAAACGAAGACGAGGCCTCAGCGTTCGTGCAATGCGATGAGCGATCGGGTGCGTTCTCACGAATTGGCGGCCGATCTGCTTCATCGACCAGGCGAGGTGTTTGGGGATGCCGATGGATGGAATCTTGGTGGTCTCGAACGAGTATTGGTTGACGAGCGCAAAGCGCCTATATCCGATCGAGTAGAGGTGGGAAATAAGATCAAAGTCGTGGGCACCAGCCTCGAAGGATACAAACTGCGGCGCGTTGTCCTTCGTGAAGGCATTGATGCAAAGTCCATCGCATCCCTCGATATCAATTTTCGCGAAAAGCGGCGTTCCGTATTCTTTGAGCACTGATTCAAAGCGCCTCGCCTTGACAGATGTCTCTATCGCTTCCATCCCACGGGCGCGCGCCCATTCCTTGTCGAAGGAGTTCCATTCGGTATTGCCCGGACATACGTAGAAGGGTAGATCTCCTTCTTTATTGGCAATCCCGCACTCAAGAACGACAAGACGATCGGCTGCGATAGCATCTGCAAACTTGTGGCGCAGGGTCGCCACGATCGCCGGATCTGCTTCGATCGCGAGCACCCTGTAACCGAGCGAAAGATAATGCGCCGTGTCAGAGCCGTGATGCGCGCCCACATCAAAAACCAAATCCGGCGTCTTCATTTCCCCTCACTCCGAGCCTTTCTCGCTCAATTCTTCTCACATATCCCACGCGTCGCGAGGAGCACGCACCCATCCTGCCCCTGCAGGGGCGCTGGCGTCAAATAGGATAGCCGGGAAGTGTCCAGAATCCGGCGCCTGTTCCTGTCCGAACAACGGCCTAGCGCCTCAGATCCAACATAGAGTCCTGGACGTTCCGAGCCACGCATTTCGCTCAGAAATCAGCGCGTTAGTTTTGACAGAGCACCCGCATGGGGCATGCATGATCGCTGAGAGCTGCCACCTTGCACTGTCCGGGGGCAGGGGGGATGCGGTAACCGCGGACGCGACCGGGGGATTTTGCCGGGCGACGCCCCGGCTACCTTGCCCGAAAGTTCTAATTGTCGCTGACCAACCACTCCATCCGAGTGCCGCGCAGGGCTTCGCATAGCTGTGTGTAGTTTGTAATCCTGTCGGCCAGCCGAGGCGAATTTTGCTTCACTGTGCCGGCGCTTAGCGGCTGGTCCGGGTCGACGCCGAGGAACCCTAGGGTGCGCTTGACCGCGGCGGGGTCCGAGGTGAATTCCTCGTACGAGAGCTTCATATGGGGCTGCCGCGTCGCTGAAAGGATCGCGTCGACGATCCGATAGAACAGCCTGCGTCTGCGTACGAAGCGCACGAGCTTGGCGGGGTCGACTTCGACGGAGGGCTGTTGGTTGCGTGATTTGCCCTTATCCGTTTCGCTCCAGATATGGGTTTGCTGCGCAATCAAAATGGATGTATAGACGTGCAGCAGCTCGTGCCGATGGAGGACGATCTTGCGCACTCGCCGATTAAGCAGCAGCGAGAGAAGCACGGGATTGAACAAGCTGTCCGCGCCGATCTTGAAGCCGACCGCTCGCGAGCCGTTTGTGAACGAATACACTCGCGATATGAATTTCCACGGACGTCGGTTCCGATCCTCTACCGTCCCGAAGGGGGCCTCGCGTCCACCGAGAGAGAGGGATACGTGTATCCCCTCGTGATTGAACACTTCGTGGTGGCAAATGATGTCCGGGTGCGAGTCCAACGAGCTGGCGAGCAGATTGGACCCGGTTCGTCCGGTGCAGACGATGACGAAAGGAGTCACGTTCGCAGGCACGTACCTGCGCGCGAACGTATAGATGAGAAACTGTCCAAGGTATCGCATCGCGTCAATCGAAAAGGGAGGTATAGGGGAATCTGATGGATGAGCTTCCGGGCGGCAGGCGGAAGTTTAAGTATCTCAGACGGGGACCCTAAATGATTGCTCGACTAATCAAACTCTCGATTTTTGAAGCGATTTCAGGCCAATTATACTTTCTTCTCA
>JBAUOO010000146.1:0-7665 GCA_049579785.1 Steroidobacteraceae bacterium | reverse complement strand
TATATACGGTATTGCCCGCCGCACTGCCGTCGCAGAGATTGATGCCGTCGCCGGCCGCGGTCATGTATCGCACTTCGATACAGTCGGGGTTTGAAGGGCAGCCGTTGGGCTGGTAGATCGCCTGTCCGGCCGCAAAACCGCCCGTCGCCGGCAGTGCCGTCACCAGGTTGTTGATGGTCGGATTGGGATAGTAGCCGGCGGTGCCGATCACGCTCGTCAGAACCGACATCGCGAATCGCTCCTCGTCCTGAAGCTTCGACAGCCCGTTCTGCTGGGTGTAGGACATGTTCACGCCCTGCTCGACCACCACGACACCGGCGATCAGGAAGAGCGCGATCAGGATCGCGACCATCAGCTCGATGAGGGAGAGGCCGCGCTGCGAGCGTGCCGCGCTACGATGGGTCAGCCGGAGGGCGAGCCTGCGGTCGCTGGGGGCATGGGCGCTCATGGCTCGACCACCAGCGTGTAGGTTTGCGTTTGGAAGGCCGTCGGCGCACCGACCGCGGCCTCCTGTGAATTGGCGGCCACGGTGTTCTCGTTCCACTGGATCATGATCGTGCAGCTCACGAGGCCCGTTCCCGTATCGGTATAGCAAGCGATCGAGGAGGTGGAGGTCTTCAGAACCTGCGCCAGGTTGCTTGCCCACAGAGCGAGGTCGTATTGGGCGAGTTGCTCGGAATTACAGACGGCATCGAGGCAATCGGGACCGCCGCTCACAGGGGGAGCGTTGGTGCCCGACCATGCGGTGTTGGTGGTCGTGCCGGAGGTCGTCTCCGTACCCGTGAGCGCCAGAGGGCCGTTCGCGGGGTTCCAGTAGGTCGTCGCGCTGCCATCCCAGTAGTCCCGATCCGCATGCATCGCGTCCGCGAGGCTCGCGGCCTGCAGGGCAACCAGGGCGCGCAGTCTCGAGGTGCCGGTGCTCGAGAGCATGAGCGCCTCGAGCTTCGCGATGCCGAGCAGGCCCACGCAGATGATGATGAGGGCGACCATCACCTCGACGAGGCTGAAGCCGCCTTTGCCGCCTGGTGCTTTGGGGTATCTCATGTGCAACCTGCCTGGCCGGAGCTGTCGATGGCCATCATCCCGGCCTGGGAGATATTGAGGCAGCGTGAGTAGTAATGGTCGGCGGCCGCATCGTGCAGCGTGATGATCAGGCTGCCGCCGGCCGCGCCGAGGTAGGCGAACCCCTCACGAGTGAAGGTCACCGCGTAGTCGGTGTTGCTCGATGTGAAGGTGTCGGTGCCGGAGAATGCCGGCTGGACGCGCAGCACGGAGTCGTTTGCATCGACCGTCTGGTCGTCGTTGAGGTCGGTGAAGATGATCCAGCCGTCCTGCCAGGAGGTACTCGCGGCATCGCAGGCGGTATCAGCCGTGTTGGCGATGCAGACCGTGACCGGCTCGCCCTCGCGTATCGCTTCCGCGCGCGCGTATTGCAGATCCCCGAGCAGATTATTGCTTTCCGCCGACATGCGGCTCGAGGTGGTGATGGATTTGTAGGACGGCACGCCGATCGCCACCAGGATCCCGACGAGGATCATCACGATGAGGAGCTCGATGAGCGTGAAGCCGCACTGTCGGGTCGGGCCGCCAGGCGGGGAGCGCCCCGAAGGGGCGGCATCGCAGTGAGTTGTAGTCAGCTCTTGCACGGACATGTTGCTGAGAGTCTCGTTGCGGCGGACTCTACTGGAACGGAAGCTCGGCTACCCGTGCGATACGACAGTATTGGACCCCCTCCCGACCGGCGGCGGTTGCGGGGGGACGGACGGAGCCGGAAATGTGAACTCTGCACGGTCCCTGTCGCAGCCCGGGCCGCCGCGCCCGGGGGCCGCGGACGGTCGACTCAGCTCTCGATCGCCCTCTCCACGGGTAGTGCGGAATCGACTCGGCTGCGCGTCCGCTGCCACCGCGAGCGAAGCAGGCGATTGAGGGGCTCGGAGTAAAACCGCGCTGTCAGCGCTCCGATGAGGCCGGCGGCGAGGAGGACCGTCGCGAAAAGAAGGGGGATGGCGTACGCCGGTTTCCCCTGCTCGAGGAAAAACCCAAAGAGCGCGAAAACGACGAACATGTGCGTCAGATAGACCTCATAACTGCGCCGGCCGAGCAGGTTGAGCGGCCGCAGGAGGACCGGCGCCCGCCAGCCCGTCCGTTCGAGCGCCGCGATCGTCAGGCAGGTGCCGATCGCGACCAGCGTCATCTCAAGACCGGCGCGCTCGAGCGGCGGGACCGTCAGCGCGAGGGAAAAGGCCAGCGTGACGGCTCCCAGGAGTCCCGAAATCCACGTCTCGCGCCGCCCGAGATGGATTACGGAGAGCGCGAGGGCGGTGAGACACCCGAGTGCGATCGCATCCATGCCGCCGAGGTAGGAATACTCATGCCAGATCTCATTTCCCCGAGAGAAGAGGGCGCGCGCGAGCGGTCCGAGCGCGACGAAAATCAACAGGACCGCGACGAACAGCCGCTTTCTGCCGCCGAGCAGCCGGCAGAGGAGCGGAAAGAAGAAATAGAACGTCTCCTCGACCGACAGCGACCAGAGCACATCCCAGCTGCCGGGCAGGTAGCCGTGCCGGGCCTCGAGCAGATTCACGCGGAAAGTGAGCGCCGCGACGAGGGCTGCGCCCAATCCTCCGGTCCTCGAGGGGATCACGTAATTATTGATGTGGGCCAGGTCGAGCGTCATGAGCACGAGCAGGAGCAGCAGGAGGAGAGGCGCGATGCGAGCGAATCGCAGCCGGTAGAAATCGAGCACCCGGACGCTCGCGAGATCCCCCCAGCGCCTGAGGGAAGTGGACGTGATCAGAAAGCCCGAGATCGCAAAGAACATCTGCACGCCGCGCTGACCGTTCCAGACGAGCATCGAGAGCAGCAAATGTGGCAGCTCTCGCCCATAGGGAACCTGCGCGATCACGAGTCGCATGTTCACGTGGTTGAGCAGCACGAGGAGAATGGCGAGGCCGCGTAGCAGGTCGATGCCATCGAGCCGCGGCCATTTGCGCCCGAATGCATCGTCCGGTCGGCTGCTCATGGCGCAAGTGTAGTGGAAGCGGCGCGACGAATGATGCGACAGCGAGTCGCCGCGCGATCACGGCGCAGCGCTTGAGCGGGCGGACTTGCTGAGGATGTCGCCGGTCAGATGCGTCACGAGCGCCTTCTGGGCGAGCGTCGCATGGCGGTCGCGGTGGCGCACCAGAGCGAACTCGCGTTGCGGCAATTCAAGCGGAATCTCCACCAGCGTCCCCGCCGCTATGGCCGAGGCGACCACGTGGCGCGAGATGATGGTCGCGCCGGCGCCGGATTCCACCGCTTCGCGCACCGCCTCGTTCCCCGGCAACACGAGGAAAATGTTGAGATCATCGAGCGACAGACCTTGCCGGGCCGCCAGGTCCTCGAGACCGCGGCGGGTACCGGACCCGGGCTCGCGGATCACCCAGTTGAGCGCGCGCAGATCGACTTTTCCCGAGGACTCGATCGGCAGGGATGGGCGACCGGCGGCGACGACCAACACCATCTGATCATGATCGAGGCGCGTACGCAGCAGCGCCGGATGCTGCGTCGGTCCCTCCACCAGTCCGATGCTCACCTCTCCCTCGGCAACCGCGGTCTCGACTTCGCGGGTGTTGCGGATCACCACGTTGAGTCGCACGCGGGGGTTGGCGGCATGGAAGGCGGCGAGACGGCGGGGCAGCCAGTAAGTCGCGATGGTTTGACTGGCCGCGAGGGCAATCGGGCTTGCCGGCCAGCCCGCAAGGTCCTGCAGCACGGAGCGGGCCATGGATGCGCGGTCGAGCACCGCGCGCGCCTCGCGCAGGAATATCCGGCCCGGCTCGGTCAGCTGGATGCCGCGGCCCACGCGATCGAACAGCTTGATTCGATAGCGCTCCTCCAGTGCGGCAATGGCCGCCGAGGCCGCCGACTGGCTCATCCGCAGCGCCTCGGCAGCGCGCGTGACGTGCCCCCGTTCGGCAACCTCGACGAACACGCGCAGTTGATCCAGGGTCATGACTAATCATGTTATCAGATTGGATTCATCAATTTTATTTATTGGAACGATTATTGCGGGCGGGCGTTCAGGGGGATAGAGTCTTCGAAAACGACGCCTTGGGGGGATAGCCCGTGTTCACGCACAACCCGTTCGCCGCGCTTGCCACCGCGATACCGCCCGTCGCGATGCAAAGCTACGTGGCGCTCATGTTCGGGCTCGTCCTCTGCGGCACGCTGATCGACCTCGCTCACAAAGGAAGCGCGAGGTACTTCTTCAAACATCGGCGGCTCGCGAACGCGGCTGCCACACGCCGAGTGGGCGCCGGTGAGACGGCGGCGCTTGCCGCCCAAACCCTCATGGTCTCGGTGCTCGCGGCGGGCGAGTTCTGCAGCTTCTGGCGCCGGACCACCCATCTGCTGACGATGTACGGCTTCGTGCTTTACGTCATCACCACGGCCATCATGGTTTTCGCCTATCCGACGGCCGGCGCACCCGGGCCGGCGCTCCTGCCGGAGCTTTGGACCCTCGGCGCCGCGTTGGTTTGCGTGGGCGGGGTCTGGTACTGGTTCTTGCAGCGGGTCGATGTCGTCGCGGAAGGCCACTCGCGTTTCCGTCTGATGCGGGCGGATCTGTTCAGCCTGTCGCTGCTTTCGAGCGCGGCCTTCGCGCTGATATGGGCGCGCGTGCAGGCCTCGGGGAATGCGCGCTCGGCGGAGGTTTTCCTCGGGCTCTATCTACTTTGCAGCACGGTGCTGTTTGCCTCCGTGCCGTGGTCGAAATTCGCCCATATGTTCTACAAGCCCGCGGCGGCGTTTCAGAAGCGGATCGAGGATGCGAACGGCTTTCGGCGCAACCTGCCTGCCCCGGCCGACCGCCCGGCGACGTTCGGCAGTGCCCGGCGTCGGCCGCGCAGCTACTGAAGGAGCCTCATCCATGCCCACGTTTGTCTACATGACGAGCTGCGATGGCTGCGGGTACTGCGTCGACATCTGCCCGTCCGACATCATGCAGATCGATAGCACCTACCGCCGCGCGTACAACGCCGAGCCCAACATGTGCTGGGAATGCTACTCGTGCGTGAAGGCGTGCCCGCAGCAGGCGATCGACGTGCGCGGCTATGCCGATTTCGCCCCCCTCGGCCACAGCGTGCGGGTGCTGCGCGAGGAAGAGAAGGCTACGGTCTCCTGGCGGATCAAATTCCGCGACGGGCGCGAGAAGAATTTCGTCTCACCCATCAGAACGACGCCCTGGGGCTCGATCAAGGGTCCGTCCGAGTACGCCCCGCCCCCTGAAGGGGCGCTGCGTTCGCAAGAGCTCGCCCATGAGCCCGAGGCGCTCAACGTCGGGGCTCTGCCGACGCTCGCGCCCGGTCGCTTCAAGAAAGGGTTGGTGTAATGAGCCGCAAGACCGTATTCGTCGATTCGGACATTCTCATCGTCGGGGGCGGGATGGGCGGCTGCGGCGCCACCTACGAATCGCGCTACTGGGGACGGGAGCTGAAGATCGTCTGCGTCGAGAAGGCGAACATCGAGCGCAGCGGCGCGGTGGCCCAGGGGCTTTACGCCATCAACTGCTACATGGGCATGCACTGGAACGAGAATCAGCCCGAGGACCACGTGCGCTATGCGCGCAATGACCTCATGGGCCTGGTGAGGGAGGATCTCGGCTACGACATCGCCCGTCACGTCGATGCCACCGTGCACAAGTTCGAGGAGTGGGGACTGCCGATCATGCGGGACCCCAACACCGGCCGCTATCAGCGCGAAGGCAAATGGCAGATCATGATCCACGGCGAGAGCTACAAGCCGCTCGTCGCCGAAGCCGCGCGCAAGGCGGCGAGTGAGATCTACAACCGCATCATGGTGACCCACCTGCTCATGGACAGCAAACGCCCCAATCGGGTCGCGGGCGCCGTGGGTTTCAACGTCCGCAACGGCGATTTCCACGTCTTCCGCGCCAAGGCGGTCATCGTCGCAGCGGGCGGCGCATCGCACATCTTCAAGCCGCGTTCGGTCGGCGAGGGCATGGGCCGCACGTGGTATGCGCCCTGGAGCAGCGCCTCCGCCTATGCCCTGCCGATCCTCGCGGGCGCGAAGATGACCCAGATGGAAAACCGCATCGTCCTGACGCGGTTCAAGGACGGCTACGGGCCCGTGGGCGCTTATTTCCTGCACCTGAAGACCTACACGCAAAACGCGTACGGACAGGACTACGAGGCGTTCTGGCGCGACTCGATCGAGCAGATGGTGGGCGACTACGTCAATCACCACCCGGTGCCGACCTGCCTGCGCAATCACGCGCTGCTCGAAGAGGTCAAGGCGGGCCGGGGGCCGATCCGCATGGTGACCAAGGAGGCATTCCAGGACCCGCACAAAGAAACCGTGGGCTGGGAGAATTTCCTCGGCATGACCGTCGGTCAGGCGGTCGTGTGGGCGTCGCAGAACATCGACCCCAAGGAGATCAACCCGGAGCTCACCACCTCCGAGCCCTATGTCATGGGCTCGCACGCGACCTGCTCCGGTGCCTGGGCGAGCGGGCCGGAGGACTACGCCCCGGCGGAATACCAATGGGGCTACAACCGAATGATGACCGTGGACGGGCTCTTCGGCGCCGGTGACACCATCGGGGGCACCGCTCACAAGTTCTCCTCGGGCTCCTTCACCGAGGGCCGGATTGCCGCCAAGGCGGCCGTCAAGTACGTGCTGGAGCGGGGCAAGGACCGGCCCGAAGTCAGCGAGAGCGAATGCGCGCAGCTCAAGAAGACGATCTACCAGCCGCTCGAGAATTACCGGATCGGCAGTAACGAGATCGTGGGTGGTACGGTATCGCCGAGCTACCTCCTGCCGCTTCACGGGCTGCAGCGTCTGGAGAAGATCATGGACGAGTATGTCGGCGGCATCGGCGCTCACTACACGACCAATCAACCGCTGCTGATGCGGGGACTGGAGCTCCTGGCGATGCTGAAGGAAGACCTGCCTTACCTCGGCGCTCCGGACCTGCACCAGCTGCAGCGGGCGTGGGAGCTGCAGCACCGGGTTCTCGCCTCCGAGTGCGTGACCCAACACACCCTTTTCCGGCAGGAGACGCGCTGGCCGGGTTATTACTACCGGGCGGACCATCCGCGACTCGATGACAAGGACTGGCACTGCTTCACGCTCTCGCGCTACGACCGCGACAGCGGCCGGTGGGAGCTGGAGAAAGCGCCCGTCTACCACATCATCGACTGAGCGCGCGGCTTCGCGCGAGGCGCGGCATGTCACAACTCGTACCCCCGCACGGAGCAGCCTCGCTCAAACCGCTGTTGGCGCCGGAGCTCGAGCGGGCCGCGGAGCGCAAGCGGGCAGGGCACCTGCGCAAGATTGCGCTCGACTCGCGCGCGGTCTCGGACGTGCTCATGTTGGCCATGGGAGCGTACACGCCGCTCGATGGCTTCATGGGGTACGAGGATTGGCGCGGGTGCTGCGTGGAGATGAAATTGGCGCGCGGCCTGTTCTGGCCGATCCCGATCACCCTGCCCGTCGGGCACGAGGTGGCCGACCCCATACACCTCGAGGAGGAGGTGGCGCTCATCGAGAGTCAAAGCGGCGAGATACTCGCGATCATGGAAGTCAGCGAGAAATACGACATCGACAGGCTCATCGAGGCCGAGCACGTCTATCGTACCACCGATACGAAACATCCGGGCG
>JBAUOO010000145.1:0-15783 GCA_049579785.1 Steroidobacteraceae bacterium | reverse complement strand
CAATATCCCGCATTACGAAGTGCTCGGCAGCGAGGGTCTGGAGCTGCTCGAGCACAACGCCGATACCATCCTCGAGGAGATCGGTATCGACTTCCGCGACGACCCCGAGACGCTGAAGATCCTGCGTGAGGCCGGCGCCGATGTGCGGGGGGAACGCGCGCGCTTTCCCCGCGGCATGTGCCGCACCCTCGTGACTCGCTCGGCGCCGAGGGAATTCGTGCAGCACGCGCGCAATCCGGCGCGCAGCGTCGTGATCGGCGGCGGCCGCACCGTCTTCGCGCCCGCCTACGGTTCACCCTTCATCCGCAGCCTCGACGAAGGCAGGCGCTACGCGCGCATCGAGGACTTCCGCAATTTCGTCAAGCTCGCCTACATGGCGACCTCGCTCCATCACTCCGGCGGCACGATCTGCGAGCCGGTGGACCTGCCGGTCAACAAGCGCCATCTCGACATGGTCTACAGCCACATGAAGTACAGCGACAAGCCGTACATGGGCTCGGTGACCCAGGCCGAGCGGGCGGCCGACACGGTCGAGATGACGCGGATCCTGTTCGCAGATCAGTATCTGGATCCGACGACGGGCAAGCCGAAGACCTGCGTCGTGAGCCTGATCAACGCCAACTCCCCGATGACATGGGATGCGACCATGCTCGGTGCGCTGAAAACCTACGCGCGCGCCAACCAGGCCACCATCGTCACGCCGTTCATCCTCGCCGGGGCGATGTCGCCCGTCACGGTCGCCGGCACGGTGGCGCAGACGCTCGCCGAGGCGCTCGCCGGCATGACGGTCGCCCAGCTCATCAATCCCGGGGCGCCGGTGGTGCTCGGCAGCTTCGCATCGTCGCTCTCGATGCAGTCCGGGGCACCCACGTTCGGGACTCCCGAGCCGGCGCTGGTGCTCTACGTGATGGCCGCGCTCGCCCGGCGCCTGGGCGTCCCGTTTCGATCCGGCGGCGCTTTGTGCGCCTCGAAGATTCCCGATGCCCAAGCGGCCTTCGAGTCGGCCAACACCCTGGTGCCGACCTGCCTGGCGGGTGTCAACTTCGTGCTGCACACCGCCGGCTGGCTCGAGGGCGGTCTCGCCATGGGGTATGAGAAGTTCGTCATGGACGCCGACCAGGCCGGCATGATGCACACCCTGCTGCAGGGCGTCGATTTGAGCGACAACGGCCAGGCGATGGATGCCATCCGCGAAGTCGGGCCGGGCAAGCATTTCCTCGGCTGCGCGCACACGCAGGCCAACTTCGAGACCGCGTTCTACCGCTCGCCGCTCGCCGACAACAACAGCTTCGAGCAATGGGAGTCCGAAGGTCGCACGGACATGGCGCAGCGCGCGAATGCGCTCTGGAAGAAGCAGCTGGGGGAATACGAGGCGCCGCCGCTCGATCCTTCGGTCGATGAGGCCCTGCTCGATTACATGAATCGCCGCAAGGCGTCCTTCCCGGATTCGAACATCTAACGGGCTGTCAGCGGAGCCCTCGGGACGGCCGCGTGGCGCAGGAGTCCCCTGAGCTCTGGATCGGGCTCGATACGGGCGGCACCTACACGGATGCGGTCGCGCTCGAGGGAGCGCGACGGGTCATCGCCAGCGCCAAGGCGCTGACCACGCACTGGGATCTATCGGTCGGGGTGGGTGCGGCGCTGCGCGCCGTGATGAGTGCACTGCCCGAGGGCGCGGCCCGGCGCGTCTCGCTCGTTTCCGTTTCGACGACGCTCGCGACCAACGCGGTCGTCGAGAACCGCTTCAGTCCGATCTGCGCGATCCTCGTCGGTTTCAACGACCGCATGGCCGAGGAGACGCACATCGCGAGCCAGTTGGGCGGTGTCGTCGTGCGCGTGCGCGGCGGACATGATCCGACGGGCCTCGAGGAGCAGGCGCTCGATGAGGCGGCGGTCGAGGCGGCGGTGCGCGAGCACGCGGCACAGGTCGAGGCCTTCGCGGTTGCGGCACAGTTCTCGGTGCGCAACCCCGGGCACGAGCTGCGGATCCGCGAGCGTATCCGCGCCCTCACCGGCAAGCCGGTCACCTGCAGTCACGAGCTCAGCGCGCAGTTGAATGCGCCCAAGCGGGCGCTCACGGCCGCGCTCAATGCGCGCCTGGTGCCGCACATCCGCCATCTGCTCGATGCGGTGGGGCGGACACTCGAGCGCGAGGGCGTGCGCGCGCCGTTGATGGTCGTGAAGGGCGATGGCACCCTGATGCGCGCGGATGTTGCCCTCGAGTATCCGATCGAAACGGTCGTCTCGGGGCCGGCGGCGAGCGTCGTGGGAGCGGCGTTTCTCACCGGACTCAAGGATTTCGCGGTGGCTGACATGGGCGGGACGACCACCGACGTCGCGATCGTGGTCGATGAGCGCCCGGTGGTGCGCGCCGAGGGCGCCGTGATCGGCGGCTGGCGGACGATGGTCGAGGCGATCGACGTTCGCACGTGTGGTCTCGGCGGGGACAGCGAGGTGCATCTCGATCGCGAAGCGCACCTCAAGATCGGCCCGCGTCGGGTAATGCCACTGAGTCTCCTCGCCCATCAGTTTCCCGAAGTGCTGGCCGAGCTCGAGCGGCTCGCCGCCGTCGAGCGTCTGCCGCTCTTTGCCGGCCAGTTCGGCCATCGCAACCCCGGCCGCGATGCGCCAGCGGATCTTGATCGGCTGGAGCTGCGGGTCTGGGAGGCGCTCGCGGCGACACCGGGGCGGCTCGATGTCGTAGCGCGCACCGCGCAGGGCGTCGCGGCGCTACATCGGCTGGTGGATCGCGGGCTCGCCACGGTCGCGGGATTCACGCCGAGTGATGCGTTGCACGTGCTTCACCACCAGAGCGGCTGGAGCCACGAGGCGGCTCGGCTCGGCGCCGCCATCCTCGCCACCGAAGAGCGCAACGTGACCGCGCGCAGGGGCAAAGACACACCCGAGGGAGTCAGCGAGCGTGTTCATGAACGGGTGATCCGGCAGGCGGCGCGCGTGGTGTTGGAAAGCGCGCTCGCGCAGGATCCGGGGATCGAGCCGCACTATGGGCGCTGGGGGCCGCTCGGCATCCTGATCGAGCGCGCGGTGGAGGGCCGGCCGTTCTCGACACTGATCGATGCGCAGCTGCGCCTGCCGAATCCCCTGGTGGCCATCGGCGCGCCTGCCGCGGCGTTCTATCCTGAAGTCGCGCGCCGCCTCGGCGCCCGCCTCATCGTCCCCGAGCATGCCGAGGTCTGCAATGCGGTCGGTGCGGTGGTCGGGGTCGTGTCGGAGACGGTCGCGGTCCTGGTGAACCAGCCGGTCTACAAGGTATTTCGGGTACACGGCCCGGCGGGGATCCGCGATTTCGAGCGGCCCGAAGAGGCGATCGCGGCGGCGAAGGAGATCTCCCGCGAGCTCGCGCTCGCGGCGGCGCGCCGCGCCGGCGCGATGCACCCGCATGTCGAGACCTCCGTCAGCGAGCGTCGCGCCTCAGGCTCCGGCGAGGACTATCTTGCGGAGGCCACGGTGCGCTCGCGCGCGACCGGCCGGCCGACGCGGGCCGCGCGCCAGCCTCGCGTCAACGAGTGACTAGGACTCCTTCGTAACCGCTGTCGGCGTGGTCCGGCGGCGCCCGCCGCGAGCGCCGGTGCGCGGAGTCGGCGGCTTGGGTGCCGGCAACTCGACGGCCCGGCGCAGGTGTACGTATTGTGCCGTCGAGTGCGGAACGCCCATCGCCTCGACGAAGTGGCTCTGGAAATTCGGCTCGATGGCGGTCTCGACCTTTTCCACCTCGTGCACCAGCGTCTCGATCGTCTTGCGCGAGCCGAAATCAAGGAGCGCGATGCGCGCTCCGGTCCCCGCGGCGTTGCCCGCGGAGGAGACCTGCGAGAGCTCACAGTCCGGAATCATCCCGAGCACCATGGCGTATTTGACGTCGATGTGCGATCCGAAGGCACCCGCGAGGCGGATGCGATCGAGGTGGTCGGCGCCGAAGCGATCCATGAGCAAACGAATGCCGGCGTAGAGCGCCGCCTTCGCGAGTTGAATTGCGCGTACGTCGTTCTGCGTCACGGTGAGCGTCTGCGCGCCCTGGTAGAGGAGGTAACCGAACGTGCGGCCCGTCGGCACGATGCGCGGGCTGCGCGCGGCGAGCTCTCCATCGACGACGCCGTCCTGGCTTACGATGCCCGCGAGGAACATCTCGGCGATCGCCTCGATGATCCCCGAGCCGCAGACGCCGGTGACGCCGGTGGCTTTCACGGAATCCTCGAATCCGGGCTGGTCCGACCACAGCTCCGAGCCGATGACCTTGAATCGCGGCTCGAGTGTCGACGGATCGATCCGCACGCGCTCGATCGCGCCGGGGGCGGCGCGCTGGCCGCAGCTGATCTGCGCGCCTTCGAACGCCGGGCCCGTCGGACTCGAGCAGGCGAGCAGGCGCTCGCGGTTACCCAACACGATCTCGGCGTTCGTGCCCACATCGACCAGCAGCGTCACGGCCTCGCCAAGGTCGGGCCGCTCGGCGAGGACCATGCCGGCCGTGTCCGCGCCAACGTGGCCGGCTACACAGGGCAGCGCGTACGCCCGCGCGCCGCGGTGCAAGTGCAGGCCGATCTCCGTGGCCCAAAACTCCAATGCCTCATCGGTCGCGAGCGCGAAAGGCGCGCCGCCGAGCTCCACCGGGTCGATGCCTAGCAGCAGGTGATGCATGATCGGGTTGCCGACCAGCGTCACCTCGAGAATGTCATCGGTATGCGCCTTCGCCTGACGCGCCACATCGGCCGCGAGCCGATTGAGCGCCTCGCGCACCGAGGCGGTCATCTGCTGCGCCCCACCCGGGTGCATCATGGAATAGGAGACGCGGCTCATCAGATCCTCCCCGAAACGGATCTGCGGATTCATGAGGCCACTGGAAGAGAGCACTTCGCCCGACTCGAGGTCGCAAAGATGCGCGGCGATGGTGGTGGAGCCGATGTCCACCGCAAGTCCGAGCGCCCGTTCGTGAAAGCCGGGCCAGACGCCGATGATCCGCTCACCGCCATGCACGGCGACCGTCACTTTCCACTCTCCCTGGCGCAGCGCCGGCTGCAGCCGCTGCAGCATGTGCAGGTCGCAGCTGAGGCCGGTCAGCTGCCACTCGCGCTGCAGGGCCTCCTCGAGACGCTGCAGGTCGCCCGCGGGATCGTGCATGTCGGGCTCGCGCACCTCGACGTAATGCAGGCGCGCCACCGGATCCAGTGTGATCGCTCGCGCCTCGGCCTCCTTGCGGATGACCTGCCGGTGCACCTGACTCGTCGGCGGCACGTCCACCACCAGATCGCCCTGGATGCGCGCCTGGCAGGAAAGGCGATGGCCGGCCGGGAGCGGCCGGCGGCGGGCGTGGCTCTCCTCGGCTTCACCGGCAGCCGACAGGTTTGCGGACCGCGAGGTGACGCCGTGCTTGGCAAACTCGCCCTCCATGATGAGCACCTCACAGCGCCCGCAGATAGCGCGGCCGCCGCATACCGAGTCGAGGTCCACGCCCAACGAGCGCGCGGCCTGCAGGAGCGGCGTTCCGAGGGGAAAGCGTCCGCGTTTTCCCGAAGGCGTGAAGACGACCAGCGCGTCCGGCTCAGCTGACACGGCGGCGATGGCCTCCCTCGCGCCGGCCGCGCGCGGCACCCTCGCCGGGAGCCGCTCCCGCGGATCCCGGCGCCGGGGGCGCCTCGCGGAACCTGCGGATCCACCGCATGCAATCCGGATCGTGTCCCATCATGACATCGGCCCCCATGACGGCCCGCACGATCTCGACGTGCAGCGGATTCATGATCGCGGAGGTCATGCCGGCGCCGATCGCCGAGATGAGGAAAGCCGCGGTGATGCCCTCGCGCGCCGGCAGTCCGAAGCTGATGTTGGAGGCGCCGCAGGTCGTGTTCACCTTAAGCTCGTTGCGCAGGCGCTTGAGCAGATGCGTCACCTGCACCGCCGCCTTGTTGATGGCGCCGATCGGCATCACGAGCGGATCGACCACCACATCGGAGACCGGGATGCCGTAATCGGCCGCACGGTGCACGATTTTCCTCGCCACCTCGAAGCGTACGTCCGGATCCTCGGAGATGCCGGTCTCGTCGTTGGAGATCGCGACCACGGCGGCGCCGTACTTCTTCACGAGCGGCAGCACCGACTCGAGCCGCTCCTCCTCGCCGGTGACGGAATTGACGAGCGCCTTGCCTCGGTAGACCGCGAGGCCCGCCGCCAGCGCGGCGACGATCGAGGAGTCGATGGACAGCGGCACGTCGGTGACCGACTGCACGAGCTGCACGGCTTTCGCCAGTATGGCGGGCTCGTCGGCGAGCGGGATGCCGGCGTTGACATCGAGCATGTGGGCGCCGGCCGCCACTTGCGCCCGCGCGTCGGCCTCGACGCGATTGAAGTCTCCCGCGGCCATTTCCGCGGCCAGGATCTTGCGTCCGGTCGGATTGATGCGCTCGCCGATCATGACGAACGGGCGCTCGAAGCCGATGATGACTTCGCGGGTGGCGGAGCTGATGATGGTGTCGGTCATTGTCAGGAAGCCATTCTGTCGGAGTTACGTTGCGGGTCGCGGCCGGGATACCACGGGACACGCCCGCCGAGCACTCCGGAGCGATCGATGATTTCGGGGACGCTGTCTTCCTGACGGTAGGCCATCACGTGGACGCCGCTCACACCGGGCACGGAGCGGATCTCCTGGATGAGCTCGATGCAGAGGTTGCGCCCTTCGCGCGCGGCATCGGCCGCGCCCTCGAGGCGCGCGATGACCGCATCGGGAATGTGCAGGCCGGGAACGTGCGTGCGCATCCATTGCGCGGCCTTGGCGGAGCGCAGCGGTCCCACCCCGACCAGGATGAAGATCTTCCCGAGAAGGCCGAGATCCTCGATGCGGCGCAGGAAGGCCTTGAGCACCCCCACGTCGTAGCAGTACTGCGTCTGAATGAACTGCGCGCCGGCGTCGATCTTTTTCCCGAGCCGTTGCGCGCGCCACTCGAGCGGCGGCGCGAAGGGGTTCTCGGCGGCGCCGAGCAGGACTCGCGGCGCGTGGGTGAGCTTCCGTCCGCTCAAGAAGCGGTGCTCGTCGCGCATGGTCCGGGCGGTCTCGAGCAGCATCATCGAGTCGAGGTCGAATACCGGCAGCGCCTGCGGATGATCGCCCGCCTGCACCCCATCTCCGGTCAGACAGAGAATGTTGCAGACGCCCATCGCGGCTCCGCCGAGGATGTCGCCCTGGATCGCGATCCGGTTCTTGTCGCGGCAGGAGATCTGCATGACCGGGGCGTAGCCGACCCGGGTGAGCAGCGCGCACACCGCGAGGCTCGACATGTGGCAGTTGGCGCCGCTGCCGTCGGTGGCGTTGATGGCATCGACATAACCGTCGAAGATCCGCGCGCGCCGATAGACCTCCTCGGGGTCCGCGGAGTCCGGAGGCGCCATCTCCGTGGTCACGGCAAACTTGCCGGCGCGCAGGATCCGCTCGAGGCGGCCGGGCGAGGTATGACCCGGCAGGATCGGCAGCGGATATCCGGGTACCGGCTCATCCTCGAAGATCACGCGCTCCCTCCCGCGCCGTCTTGCGCGCTTTGGTGCGCCACGCGCAGCCAGGAGGATTTTCCGCTGAGCCGCCGGTCGAGCGGCGGTTGCACGCGCCTCAGCGCCTCGGTCCCCCCGGGGATGCGGGCGCTGCCCGCGACGGCGAGAACCCAGACGCATTTCATCTCGGGCCGCACCTCGCAGTTGCCGTTCTCGCGCACGCCGCCGCAGGGCCCGTTGCGCAGGCTCTTCGGACAGTTCATCGGACAGGACATTCCGGTCGAGCTCAGCACGCACTGCCCGCACATCCGGCAGTCGAACAGCAGTCCCTTGACCTGTCGTTCGAGCGCCGCCACGGGACCCTCCAGATGCGGGTAACCGATGCTCCTGAAGAGCGGATGCAGCGCCGTCAGAGCGCGCTCAAAGCCGCGGTAGAAGCTATTGAGACCGCGCGCATGACGTACCGACCACAGGCGTGCACGGTACATCAGGCACCGGCCGGTTCCGTCGCGGCCGCGCCGTCGGCGGCCGCATTCGCATCGATGCCCTTCGACCGCACCAATCCTTCGAGGTATTCGTCGGTATATCGCGCCTCGAGCCGCGCGGCCTCCGCGGCCACCTCCGCCGCGATATCCTCGCCGCAGGGGCGGGGAGCGCTGCGCTTCCAGTCCGCGAGGTAGGCATCGGAGCTGCCGCGGCCGGCGCGCATGGCCGCGCGGTCGACCGCCTCCTGAAAGCGCGCCGATAATTGCGTCTTGGCCGTCTCCCGACCGCGCCGGCCGACCACCTGCGCCGGGATATCGCGCCAGGAGATGATGCTCAGGTTTGCCATGCCGGTGTCGGATCGGAAAGATGGATGGCGAGCTCGCCCAGGCCCGTGTATCGATGCTCGAAGGCGAGACCCAGGCTCGAGGCGATCTGCCGCGCCCGCTCGAGCAGGTCCCCGGAGTGGGTCTGGGCCAGGTAGATCAATTTGCGGTAGTTGCGGAAGTACTCCTGGGAGAGCTCCGGATGTCGGTCGAGCCCGAGCCCGCGCCTCACCAGCCGCTCGAAGTGACGCGTCAGGAAGTCCGTCAGGTAGAAGGTGCCCGGCTCGGCCTCGGCAAGCTCGGCGAATGCCTGCGCGCCGGTGAGAAACTCATAACAATGGGCGCCCGGCAGCCGCTCCACGCCCTCCTCACGCAGCACCGCATCCAATCGTCCGCCGGTGCCACAATCGCCGTAGGCGACGAAGATGCTGCGGTACTCGCCCCGGTGGGCGCGGATCTTCTCCCGCACCGCCGGGGCGATGCGCTCGGGACGATTGTGCAGCTCGGGCGGCAGGCAGCAGATATCGACGCTCGTCCAGCCGTTCGCCCGGCGCAGCGCCGCGATCTCGCGCGCGAGCGCGCCGCAGGCGATGATGAGCGCGTGTCCGGTATCCATGCATCCGCTCCGTTGCCCTGGGGCGGGCTCAGGCGGCGCGCGCCGCCGCGCGGCGTGCGGCGATGAGAGTCTTGGCCGTCTCGACCGCGATCGCCGCATCGCGGCAGTAGGCATCGGCCCCCACGGCCTTGCCGAACTCCTCGTTCAGCGGCGCGCCGCCGACCAGCACGATGTAGTTCTCGCGGATGTTCTGCTCGCGCAGCTTGTCGATCACGACCTTCATGTAGGGCATCGTCGTCGTGAGCAGCGCCGACATGCCGAGAATGTCCGGCTTGTGCTTCTCGAGCGCGTCGAGGTATTTCTCCACCGAGTTGTTGATACCGAGATCGATCACTTCGAACCCCGCGCCCTCGAGCATCATCGACACGAGGTTCTTGCCGATGTCGTGGATGTCCCCCTTGACCGTGCCGATCACGATCTTGCCGATCGGCTCGGCACCCGTTTCCGCGAGCAGGGGCCGCAGGATCTCCATTCCCGCTTTCATGGCATTGGCCGCGAGCAGCACCTCGGGAACGAACAGGATGCCGTCGCGAAAGTCGATGCCGACGATGCGCATGCCCTCGACGAGCGCATCGTTCAGCACCTTCTCGGCGCCCCAGCCGCGCTCGAGGAAGAGGTGTGTCGCCTCCAGCACCTCGGTGCGCAGACCGTTGTAGAGGTCATCGTGCACCTGCTCGGTGAGCTCCTGATCGTTCAGGTCGCGCAGGTTGAACTCGGACTCATCTGCCATGTTCGGTCCTCGAATCCGGGGCATACGCCCTCAGGGAAAATGGTAGCGGAGGGGGTGCATGGGATGCGGTGAATTTGCGACTTCCGCATGTCCGCAGGCGACAATTGTGACGCAGAGCAGTGCTCTGCCGGGCGATACGGCAGCTCATGTCAAATTTGCATAGCGCGATTCAGATCTGCGGGGTCGGAGTGTGCGATCGAAGCGGTGCCCGATCGCAAAGTCAGTAGCCGCGCCAGGGTGCTTGCGCGAGAATCCAACCATGGCAATCCTCTTGAACGGCCGGCGGCGCGCCCGGCTGCCGGTGCCCCGGGGGCGTCTCGCACTACGGAGGACAGCTTCATGTCCGAAACCCGTCTGATCGCCCGCCGCGGACGCGATGCGCGCCGGGCGATACGCGCGCAGGGACTCGCGAAGCTCCCCTACATAAGGCGCAAGCTCGCCGCCGTCGATCTCTTCAGTCGCGAGGCGATCGAGACCATCACCCACAACGCCGAGACGATCCTCGAGGAGATCGGGATCGAGTTCAGGCGCGATCCGGAGTCGCTGCGGCTGTGGCGGGCGGGGGGCGCCGATGTGCAGGGCGAGCGGGTGCGCATTCCGCGGGGGCTGTGCCCGCAGCTGCTGCGCACGGCACCGAGCGAGTTCGAGCTGCATGCGCGCAACCCGGCGAAGAACGTGCGCTTCGGCGGGGATGCGACCGTGTTCTCGCCGGTCGGCGGGCCGCCGTTCGTATCCGATCTGGACCATGGGCGGCGCTACGGCACGCTCGAGGACCTGGTGAGCTTCATCAAGCTCGCGCAGATGGCGCCCGCCATTCATTTCTCCGGTGGGGCGATGGTGGAGCCCATGGACATTCCGCCCAACAAGCGCCAACTGGACACCCAATACTCCTTCTTCCGCTACAGCGACCAGGGCTGCGAGGGCACGCCGGAGACGCGCGGCCACGCGGAGGATGCCGTTGCGATCGCCCGCGTCGTCTTCGGCGAGGAGTTCATGGAGCGGCACGTCGTGATGCTCGGCAACATCAACTCCAACTCGCCGCTCACCTTCGACGGGCGCATGCTGGGGGCGCTGCGGGTGTTCGCGGCGGCGAATCAGGGCACGATCGTCGTTCCGGCGATGCTCGCCGGCGCGATGGGACCGGTGACCACGGCCGGTTGCATGGCGGAGCTGCTTGCCGAGACGCTCGCCGGCATGGCGCTCACGCAGCTCGTGCGGCCGGGCGCCCCGGTGATCCTCGGCTCCTTCGTCGGCGCGGTATCGATGCGCAGCGGCTCGCCGATGTTCGGTACCGCGGAGGCCACGCAGATGATCTTCGCGACCGCGCAGCTTGCGCGCCACCTGGGGCTGCCGTGCCGCAGCGGCGGCTCATTGTGCGCCTCCAAGGTCGCCGATGCGCAGGCAGGGTACGAAAGCGCCAACACCTTGCTGCCGACGGTGCTCGCCGGAGTGCACCTCGTGACGCATGCCGCCGGCTGGCTCGAGGCGGGCCTGGTCGCAAGCTTCGAGAAGTTCATCCTCGACATCGACCAGCTCGCGATGATGCAGGCGCTCGCCGCCGGGATGGATCTGAGCGAGCGTGGCCAGGCGCTCGATGCCATCCGTGAGGTGGGGCCCGGCAGTCATTTCCTCGGCTGCGCCCATACGCTCGCCAACTTCGAGTCCGCGTTCTATCAGTCGATGGTCGCCGACTATTCGCCCTACGAGCAGTGGATCATTGAAGGAAGGACGACGGCCGAGCAGCGCGCCAACCGCATCTGGAAGAAGATGCTCGCCGAGTACGTGGATCCGGGCATCGACCCGGCGACCGACGAGGCCCTCAAGGACTTCATCGCGCGCCGCAAGGAGGTGCTGACCGACGACATCGTCGAGGAGTGAATGACGCCCCGCAAAACCTGCCCGTGCCGGCCGGAATAGGACCGAAGTGGCGCGCAACCCGAGTCACGCGGCGGTGAGCCCACGACCGGCCCCGGTCGGCGCGCCGGCTTCGCGACGGATCCCTGTCCGCTGGAAGATCTACTCGCTGACCTTCGTCCTCGGGTCATTCGCTTACCTGCAGCAGCGCACGATTCCGGTCGCCGCGTACCGGATGATGCCGGAGCTCGGCTTGAGCCAGATGCAGATCGGTTGGCTCGAGACCGCATTCATCATCGGCTACACGCTGATGCAGTTTCCCGGCGGGGTCCTCGGGCAGCGCTTCGGAGCGCGGGTCAGCTTCACGGCCATCAGCGTGCTCGCGTTCGCGGCCATGATGCTGACGCCGCTGGCGCCGTACGTGCTGCATGCGGGCGCGCTGTTCGCCGCGCTATTCGCGCTGCAGCTCGCGCTCGGCTTCGCTCAGGCGCCGATCTTCCCGCTCTCCGCCGGAATTTACGAGACGTGGTTCGTGCCGCAGCTCTGGCCCTTCGTGCAGGGGCTGCAGAGCATGGGATTGCAGCTCGGTGCGGCGCTGACTCCGCCTTTGATCGCGTGGCTCATGGCGGCCTCGAGCTGGCAGTGGGCAATCGTGTGGACGACGCTACCTTTCGCCCTGCTCATCGTCCTTTGGGCCTGGTACGCCCGTGATGTGCCCGCGGAGCACCCGCGTGTGAGCGCGAAGGAGCTGGCCGAGCTCGGCGATCGTGCCGCAGCGCGGATCGATGCGTGCATCACCTGGGGACGCGTTGCGACGCTCCTCAAGGACCGCGACCTGCTCGCGCTGACCCTCTCCTACGCGTGCATGAACTACGTGTTCTACCTGGTGGCCAACTGGGTATTCCTTTATCTGGTGCAGGAGCGGCACGTCACTCTGCTCGAAAGCGGCTGGCTCGCCGCCATCCCGCCACTGGCCTCGGGCCTTGGAGCAGGATCAGGCGGGTGGATGGCGAGCGCACTGGTGAAGCGTCACGGCACCCGCTGGGGACTGCATATCGTGCCGCTCCTGAGCCTGCCGGCGGCCGGGTTGCTCCTCATCGGCGCCGGCCATGCGAGCGCGGCGTACCTCGCCGTGGGCGCGCTCGCGCTCTGTTATGCGTTGATCGAGGTCAACGAGGGGCCCTACTGGGCCGCCGCCATGCACCTGGGCCGCGCCGACACGATGGCGGCGACCGGCATACTCAACACCGGCGGCAACGCCGGCGGTCTCATTGCAACACCCATCGTGGCCTATCTCTCGGGACATCAGGCCTGGATGGCGGCGTTCCTGCTCGGCACGGGGTTCGCGATGGCGAGCGCCGCACTCTGGCTGTTGGTGGACCCTACGCGCCGGTTGCGCAGCGAGGCGCGCGCCGGCTGAGCCAGCTGGTGAGCGTCGCGTGCAGCCACGGGGCCCAGCTGCGCCCCACCCAGAACTCGAGCCCGCCCTCGCTCGAGGCGAGCACGCCGGGGCACTCGAGCAGCGTCGCGGCAGCGCATCCGCGCTCTGCGAGCAGCTGCTCCACGGGCAACAATCCCGAGAGCGCCGATCGCGCATCCTGACCGCTCAGCTCGATGCAGCACCACTTGGCGCGTCCGTCGATGATGATCGCTCCGGCGCGACGCAAGCGCTCGATGCGATCGGCCTCGCGCTCGCGCGTCTGCCCCGTGAGCAGCCATCGCCCCGGGGCGAAATGAAGGATCCGTGCGCCGTGAGCGAGTCCAGCCGTGGCGCCGGGCGTGTGCGCGGCCGGGAAGCCGAGTGTCGTATCACGCGCGAGAGCGATGGGCGGCACCATGACCTCCTGGGAGTGGACATCGCTCTGAAGCGCCAGCCGCAGCTCGTTCATCGTTTCATTCTCTCGCCCGCAGGATCGAAGTGCACGGGCTCGGTCACGAGCAGCGGGATCTGGGTTCCATCGAGCGGGTCCGACGCCAATACCTGCGCTCCCGGATGCGCGTGATCGCGCGCGAGGAGGCCCAAGGCGATGTGACGATCGAGCGTCGGACTGAAGGCGGCGGAGGTGATGTAGCCGAGTGACTCGCGCGATGCACCGGGAGCGGTGAGCTGGGCGCCGGCCTTGAAGCGCCGAGCGGGCTCGGCGGCGATGAGTCCAACCAGCCTCGGACGGGAGGGCTCATGCAGTGCGGGACGCTCGAGCAGCGTACGCCCGATGCAGTCCGTGGACGCGCGCACCCAAGGCTCGAGCCGCAGGTCGTAGGGGGAGGTCTGGCCGGTGATTTCGGCGCTCGTGAGATAGCCTTTCTCGATGCGCAGCACATCGAGCGCTTCGAGCCCGTAGGGCCGCACCCCGCGATCGCTCCCCGCCGCACGCAATGCCTGCCAGAGAGAGGCCGCCTCGTCCGCGGCGCAATGCAGCTCATAAGCGAGCTCGCCCGAGAAGCTCGCCCGCAGAATGCGCAGCGCCCGGCCGCGCCACTCGCCCGCGATCCACGCCAGGTGAGCGAGGCTTGCGGCCTCACCGGCAAGGGTTCCCGGAAGCACCGCGCCAACGAGCTCCCGACTCTTCGGCCCGCTCACGACGATGACCCCCCACGCCTCGGTCGCATCCGCGCAGCAGACCTCGAGCGCCGTTGGGCCGGTTGCGATGTGGTACTGCAGATGAGCGAGCACGGTGGCCGCGCCGTGAGTGCTCGCCGTGAGCAGAAAATGCGATTCCGCGAGCCGCACCAGCAAGCCGTCATCGAGCACCATGCCATCCTCGCGCAGCAGGACCGCATAGCGCGCGCGGCCGACGGCGATGCGGCTCGGCCTCCCCAAGCAGACTCGATCGAGGAACGCCGCGGTGTCCGCTCCGCTCACCTCGATCTTGCCGAGCGTCGAGGCATCCAACAGCCCACCGGCACTGCGTACGCGGCGCGCCTCCCCGATCCCGGCGGCCACCGGATCGATGTTTGGACCGGCAAAATGCCGAGCGCGCAGCCAGAGTCCCGAGGGCTCCATGAGCGCGCCATCCGCGAGGAGCGCATCGTGAAGCGCAGTGCGGCGAAGCGGTTTGACGGCGAGCGGTGCCGGCAGGCCTGCGAGTGTCGCGAGGGGCACGGGTTGCGCGGGCGGACGCGCGCGGCTCTGGCCGACGGCGGCGAGCGGCTCGCCGAGGAACTCGGCGACGATCGCCGCGCCGAGGAGTCCTCCCGTTCTGCCCTGATCCGTGCCGACACCGAGCGTGGTGTAGCGCTTCACGTGCTCGATCTCGCGGAAGCCCTCGGCCACGGCCTGGCGAAGATCCGCGACCGTGACGTCGTTCTGCAGATCGACGAACTGGTGCTTCTCGCGCCCGCGCGGCACACGCCAGATGAGCTGCAGGTTGGGCACGGGGTCGCCGGCAGCCGGTCCAACCATCGCCGCCGTGTCCATCGCAGCGATGGATCCCACGGTCGCGACTTTGGCGTCGGCGTCGTTACGCAGCGCCTCGGCGGCGCGGGTGCCGGCGCGGGCGCCGCCGCCGAGCGCCTGGGAGAGCTCGAGGTGACCGGCGGCCGCGCCCGCGGCGAGCACGCCGTGCCCGTGCGGTGCCACGAAGGCGCCGAGCTCGGGTATGTAAAGCGGCTCGGCGCCCGATGGCGGCGCGAGCTGGATCGAGGGCGTCCAGCCGCCGCTCACCGCGATCAGGTCGCAGGGCAGCTCCAACACCGCCCCCGTGCCGACTGCGCCGATGCGCGCGCCACGCACACGTTGACTTCCGAGCGCGCGCTCGAGGACGTGCCCGCTGAGAATCCGGGTCCCTCGCCGCTCGAGCTCATCGACCGCCGCGAGCGCCGGCCGCGAACGGGGATCGACGATCGCGCGGACGCGGATTCCGTGCTCGCCGAGGCGCAGGGCGGCTGGATAGAGCCGATCGTGGTTGCCGAAGATCACGGCGTCGTTGCCGGCGCGCACGGCATATCGGCTCGCGTAGCGCTCGATCGCTCCGAGCAACATGACACCGGGCCGGTCGTTATCCTCGAACGCGATCGGCCGCTCGATCGCCCCGGTGGCGATGATGCGCTCGCGCGGCCGCAGCAGCAGCAGCTCGGGATCGCCCGGTCGGCCTTCGGGTTGGCTCAGCGCGAGCACTTGCTCCTCATACGTGCCGATCGCGGTCGTGCCGCAGAGCATCCGCACTCGAGCGGCCCGCAATTGCGCGCACGTGCGCGCCAGCCACTCGGGGCCGGCGAGTCCGTCGATGCGCGCGCTTTCGAACTGCAGCTCGCCACCGGGCAGCAGATCCTGCTCGCAGACGATG
>JBAUOO010000144.1:0-13926 GCA_049579785.1 Steroidobacteraceae bacterium | reverse complement strand
CCAGCGCGCGCCGCAGGTTCTCGCCGCGGGGTGTGGGATAGCGTCGCGGCATCGCGGTCAGAATATCGAATCGGCGCCCGACTGGCTCTGCGTGCCCTGGGGCGCTGCGGCAGCGCCCGGCGTGGCGCCCGGCAAATGGTTGGCCATGAACACCTCCGAAATGCCGTCCGGGCTCTCATCGCTCACCAACGCCCCGGTCTGAGGCGAGATGCGCAAGGTAACGATGCCGGGCGGCATGGGGCGCTGCCACTGTGGTACGCCCGCGAGAGCGTAGCGCATGAAATGGATCCAGATGGGAAGCGCCGTATGCGCGCCCTCATCCCCCGCGCCGAGCGGACGGTTGTCGTCGTACCCCACCCACACGGTGGCCTCGAGCTCCGGCGTGAAACCGTTGAACCACGCGTCACGGTAGTCGTTGCTCGTGCCGGTCTTACCGGCGATGTCGTCGCGATTCAAGGAGAGCGCCCGCACGCCCGTGCCGTACCTGATGACGTCCCTCATCATGGAGGTCATGAGGTAATCGTTCTGTGGGCTGATGACTTGGGGCGCGAGCCGGTCCGGCGGCAGCGGACCCGCGCGCAACTCATCCTGCGGGGCGGCGAGGGCGATGGCCGTAGGTTGAGCCCTGGGGGGATCGGCGAGCGCTGCCGGATTGCCGCACGGCGCGCAGGCGATGCGCGGTGCGGCCTGCCAGAGAACTTTGCCCGAGGCATCCTCGACCCGGTCCATGTAGTACGGCTCCACCTTGTAACCGCCGTTGGCGAAGACCGAGTAGGCGCTCGCCATCTGAAGCGGCGTCACCGGCAGCGTGCCGAGCGCCAGAGTCAGGTTCTGTGGCAGCGTCTTCGGATTGAAGCCGAAGCGGCTGACATACTGGCTGACGTACGGCAAACCGAGGGCACGCAAGAGGCGGATCGACACCAGGTTCATGGAATGGGCGAGCGCCACGCGCAGGCGCACGGGCCCGCTGAAGGAGCGGGTGTCGTTCTCCGGTCGCCACGTGGACTCCAGCCCATCGCCGCCGACCACGACCGGAGCATTGAGCAGCGTGCTTGCGGGCGTGAATCCGTCCTCGAGAGCCGCGGAATAGTAAAACGGCTTGAATCCCGAGCCCGGCTGCCGCTGCGCCTGCGTCGCCCGATCGAACTTGTTGGAGAAATAATCGAAGCCGCCGACGAGCGCGGCGATCGCGCCGTCTTCGGGGTCGAGCGCGACCAGCGCGCTCTGCGCCTGTGGCACCTGCGCGAGCTCCGCATGTCCGGTATCGTCAGCGAGGACGTAGACGACATCGCCGCGGGCGATCACGTCCGCGGCCGTCTTCGGCGCCGGACCGAGCATCTGCCCGGCGAGCGCCTTGCGCGCCCAGGAGAGTCCGCTCCAGTCGACGTTGGCAAATCCCCGCGATCTGACATAGACCTCGGCGCTCTGCGTCCCGAGTGTCACCACCACGGCCGGTGAGAGAATTCCGATCGGCGTGTACTCATCGACGAGCTGCTCGAGCTGCGCCGGGGTGACGTTCGCGGCGAGCACCGTGCGGCCGACCGGGCCGCGCCAGCCCTGCTGCCGGTCGTACTCGATCAAGCCGAGCTGCACGGCGCGGTTGGCGATCGACTGCAGGCGACCGTCGATGGTCGTGTAGACCCGGTACCCGGCGGTTTCGGCGGCCGGGCCGTACCACTGCTCCATCTGCTGGCGCACCATCTCCGCCACGTAGGGCGCACTCACGTCGATGTGCGGCGCGTGCGCGCTCGCGTCCATGGGCGAGTGGTTGGCCGCCTCGGCGGTGGCCGCATCGATGTAGCCGAGATCGAGCATTCGCTGCAGCACGTACGAGCGGCGCGCCGCGGCGAGATGCGGATGGATGATGGGGTTGTAATACGAGGGCGCCTGGGGCATGCCCGCGAGCGTGGCGGCCTCGGCGACCGTCAGCTGATCGAGACTCTTGCCGAAGTACGTCTGCGCCGCCGCCGCCACGCCGTAGGAGCGCTGGCCGAAGAAGATGACGTTCAGATAGAGCTGGAAGATCTCCTGTTTGGTGAACTCGTGATCCATCTCGAAGGTGACGAAGGTCTCCTGCAGCTTGCGTCGCCAGGTCTTGTCGAGCGTCAGGAACACGTTGCGGGCGGCCTGCTGCGTGATCGTGCTACCGCCCTGCACCTTCTTGCCCGCGATCAGGTCGACGATGGCCGAACGGGCGATGCCCACGAAACTGATGCCGCTTTCCTGAAAGAAGCGGTGATCCTCCGCCGCGAGGAACGCCTCGCGCACGAGCGGGGGGATCTGGTCGTAGCGGACCGGCGTACGCTGCTGCTCGCCGATCTGCGCGATCAGATCACCGGTTGAGGTGTAGATGCGCAGCGGAACTTTCAGCTCCACGTTTCGCATCTGCGCGGACGTTGGGAGCGATGGCTCCAGGTACAGGTAACTGCAGGCGTAGAGATACACCCCGAGAAGTGTGAACAGCATCACCCCGCCCAGGGCGGCGATCGGAATGCGAACCTGTTTCCATTTCACAGAAAACGACTCTCTCTCTGCTTGCGCTCCCGACGGGGGCTATGCATAGTAGCGCCCGTTTCAGGGCAAACTCACCGAAAGGTGGGGACGCAAAGCCTCCGGTCTACGGGACGCATGTGCCTATGACAGCGGGGTTGCCGGTCGGTTTCTAGACCGTCCCCGCATCGCCAGGCCGGTGTCGCATCCGAAGGCGCGTCTCCAGAGTACTTGGGTACGGCACAGGCACCTCTTGCAGCTGCTCTCCATGGGCTGAAAGCCGCTTCCAGCGCTTTTGGCGCAGGCATATTACGTGCCCGACCCCCGGGGGGTTCCTGGGGCATTCCCATCCGCGACGGCGACTCTCAGAACCTCCGCTTACGCTGCCGGGTTTCGGGGGGGTGCCGCAAGGTCGCAATCACGATTCGTGAGCCGGCTCACGTTCAATTTGACTTTGCGCTGATATATAGTGCACTGGGTATTCACGCGGGGCGGTCGTTTTCAGGCGTAAATACCTGAAAAGGAAATAGAAATGTTGCTCCTTCAGCGCAAACACCGGCCGGTCCTGGGACTTGACATAACCACATCATCGGTCAAGCTGATCGAGCTTAGCATGTCGGGGGGGCAATACCGGGTCGAGGCCTATGCGGCCGAGCCTACGCCACAGAATGCCATCAACGAGAAGGCCATCGTGGATGCCGAGGCCGTGGGAGAGGCCGTGCGCCGCGCCGTCAAGCGCTCCGGGGCGAAGAGCACCGAGGTGGCTGTGGCCATCAGCGGCGATGCCGCCATCACCAAGGTGATCCAGATGCCGCGGGCGCTGCGCGCCAATGATCTCGAGTCACAGGTGGAGATGCAGGCCGACCAGTACATCCCCTTCCCCATGGACGAGGTCAGCTATGACTTCGAGGTGCTCGGACCCTCGGAGAAGGATCCTGATAGCAACGATGTTCTGCTCGTCGCCACGCGCACGGAGAACGTCGACCAGCGGCAGGCGGCCGTCAAGGCGGCCGGCCTCACCGCGAAGATCGTCGATGTCGAGGCGTTCGCGCTCGAGAATGCCTGCAAGCTGATGACGCACCAGATGCCGGACGGGGGGATCGACCGGACGATCGCGGTGGTGGATTTCGGCGCGAGCAGCACCACCTTCAGCGTGCTGCGCAATCTCAAGGTCGTGTATACGCGCGACTTCTCCTTCGGCGGCCAGCAGCTCACCGAGGAGATCATGCGCACCTACGGTCTTTCCATGGAGGAAGCCGGACGGGCGAAGAAGGAGGGCGGGCTGCCCGGCAACTACCAGGCCGAGGTGCTCGACCCCTTCATCGATGACATGACCCAGCAGGTCAGCCGCTCACTGCAGTTCTATCTCGCCTCCGGCTCAGGCCGCGAGCAGCCGGAGAAACTCCTGGTCTGCGGCGGCTGCGCCAACATCCCGGGCGTTGCGGAAGTGATCGCGAGCCGCGTCGGTATCGCCGCGGAGAAGGGCGAGCCGCTCGGGCAAATGAAGTTATCCTCGCGCGCCAAGGCGCAGGCGGTGCAGCGCGATGCGACCGCCCTGCTGACGGCGTGCGGACTGGCGTTGCGGAGCTTCGACTGATATGCCGCGCATCAACCTACTTCCCTGGAGAGAGGCGCAGCGCAAGGAGCGCAAGCTCGCCTTCACGGTCGCTCTCGGTGGCGCCGCGGTCTGCGCCGCCGTCGTCACGGGCGCCGTCTACCTGCTGTACACGGGAATGATCGATGCGCAGGAGCAGCGCAACGAGCTGCTGCAGCAGCAGATCAGAGTCCTCGACCGCCAGATCGAGGAGATCAACAACCTGGAGCAGACCAAGCGCCAGTTCATCGCGCGCATGCAGATCATCGAGAAGCTGCAGAGCTCGCGGCCCGAGATCGTCCATGTCTTCGACCAGATCGTGAAGACCCTGCCCGATGGCGTGTACCTCACCAGCGTGACGCAGACGGGCGATCATTTGAAATTCACGGGCGTTGCGCAGTCGAGCACGCGGGTGTCCGCCTTCATGCGCAACATCGACGCCTCGCAGTGGATGCGCAACCCGACGCTCGAGGTGATCCAATCCTCGCAGGGGGCGTTCGGCTCGAGCTTCACGCTCGATGCCGAGGAGACATCGGCCGACGCCGATGCCACCGGCCCGGGGCACGTCGTGGCGAATGCGGGGGAGCGCTAGATGAACCTGAGCTTTCTCGAGGAGCTGCGCGATCTCGATCCCCGCGACCCGGGGCGCTGGCCGCTGCCCGTCCTCGCCGGCGCGGTGGGCGCGACCTTCTTCCTACTGACGCTGATCCTGACGTATCTGTTCGTCTGGCAGGATGTACGGCCGGAGCTGCAACAAAAGGAAAGCCAGGAGCAGGCGCTGCGGCTGCAGTTCCAGCAGAAGCATGCGCAGGCGGTGAACCTCGTGGTCTACGAGCAGCAGCTCAAGGACCTGCAGCGCTCCTTCGGCGCGCTATTGCGCCAGCTGCCGGGCAAGACCGAGGTGCCGAACCTGCTGGTCGATATCTCGCAGACGGCGCTCGCCGCGGGACTGCAGCAGAAGCTCTTCCAGCCCGAGGCCGAGCAGGACAAGGACTTCTACGCGGAGCTGCCCATCAAGATGGAGCTCACCGGCAGCTATCACCAGTTCGGCGAGTTCGTGAGCGGCATCGCGGCGCTACCTCGGATCGTGACGCTGCACGACATCCAGATCAAGCCGACCGGCGGCAACAGCAACGGCACCCCAAGCGCCGGCTACGACGATCTGACGCTGACGCTCACCGCGAAGACCTATCGCTATCTCGATCCGGATGAGATGGCCGCGGCGCAAAACGGCAAGAAGAAGTTCGCCCATCCCGCGGGTCGGAGACCGCGCTGAAGCGCTCAACGGGGTGACCAAACCAATGCGACCGCACACTCTCGCACGTAGCTACTCCGCTCTCGCCGGCGTCTGGGCCTGCGTCGCGATCCTCGGGCTCTCCGGCTGCACGAGCGCCGACAGCGACCTGCAACAGTTCATCCACCAGACCGAACAGCAGCCCGGCGGGCGCGTCGAGCCGCTGCCGGAGGTCAAGCCTTACGAGACCTACGTGTACGACGATCAGAACCTGCGCTCACCCTTCGTGCCGAGCCAGCCGGGGGGATTCAACTCGGTGCGGCCCGATTCCAAGCGGCCGCGCGAGTTTCTCGAGCAGTTCTCTCTCGATACGCTGAGGATGGTGGGGACGCTGCGCATGGCGAACACCATGTACGGCCTGGTGCAGACCAAGGACGGCATCGTTCACCGCGTCACGATCGGCAACTACATGGGCCAGAACGAAGGCCGTATCACCGACATCACGCCCTCGAAGATCGACCTCACCGAGATCGTCCCCGACGGTCTCGGTGGCTACATGAAACGGCCGGCGGCCCTGGGCCTCAGCCAGTAGGGAGTCTCGAACAATGAAATCCCTTTCCCCCATGTGTCGGATCCTGAGCGCGGCCGCCTGGCTCACGGCGCTCGTGGCGGTCGCGGCGCTGCCGAGCCGGCCCGCCTGCGCCGCGGACGGGCCCGCCCTGCAGTCGATCGACGTGCAGCCGCTCGCCAACGAGCACATGCAGCTCACCCTGCACCTCTCGGGCCCGGCGCCGAAGCCGCTTTCCTTCACCATCGACAACCCGGCGCGCATCGCCATCGATCTTCCGAACACCACGCTCGCACTGCCTTCGCGCCGCATCGACGTCCGTTCGGGCGGGCTCGACTCCATCCTCGCCGCCGAGGGCAAGAGCCGTTCGCGTCTGGTGCTGACTCTCGACAAGATGATGCCTTACGACATCGAGCAGCAGGGGAATGAGGTCGTGGTGATCCTGGGCTCGAACGGCGCGAGCGCCTCCGAGGCGCAGGCGCAGCCGTCCGCTGCCGCGGCCCCGGCAGCCGTGGCCGTGCCCGAAGCCTCCGGCGGCGGCGGTTATGACCAGCCCTGGGAGCTGCGCAGCATCGATTTCCGGCGCGGAGCCGACGGTTCCGGCCGGGTCATCGTGCACCTTTCCGACCCGCACATTCCGATCAACCTGCAGCAGATCGGTAACCAGATCGTGGTCGACTTCACCAACGCGTCGGTGCCGAGCGACCTCATGCGCCGCTATGACGCGACCGACTTCGGCACGCCGGTGTCCGATTTCGATGTGACCAGCACCAGCCACGGCGCGCGCATCGCGATCGACGCGACGGGCGAATACGACCAGCTCGCCTACCAGTCCGACAACGAGTACGTCGTGGAGCTGCAGCCGCTGAAGCAGGGCCAGGCCCAGCTGCAGAAACCCAAATATACAGGTGAGCGCCTGACGCTGAACTTCCAGGACATCGCCATACGCGCGGTGTTGCAGTTGCTCGCCGATGCCAGCGGTCAGAACATCGTGGTCAGCGACTCCGTCAGCGGCAGCGTCACCCTGCGCCTGCAGAACGTGCCGTGGGATCAGGCGCTCGCCGTCATTCTGCAGGACAAGGGGCTCGGCGAGGAAAAGGACGGCAACGTGATCATCGTGGCGCCGCAGGCGGAGCTCGCCGCGCGCCAGAAGGCGGAGTTCGCCGCACAGCACGCCGTGCAGCAGCTCGAGCCGCTGCGCTCGGAGTATCTGCAGATCAACTACGCCAAGGCCGCGGATCTCGCGGCGTTGATCAAGTCGCAGAGCAACTCGCTCCTCTCCAAGCGCGGCAACGTCGCGGTCGATGATCGCACCAACACGCTGCTGCTGCAGGACACGCCGGACAACCTCGAGCAGATCAACCGCCTGGTGGCGCGGCTGGACGTTCCCGTCCGTCAGGTCGAGATCGAGGCGCGCGTCGTGCTGGTGAACGATGACTTCGAGCGGCAGCTCGGCGCGATGTTGGGCTTCAGCGGCGGTTTCGCCAACGGAGCCAACGGCGAGGTGGTGACCACCGGCAGTGCCGCGGGCGAGGACTCCATGGTGAGTTCCGTCATCAACACCCTCAACGGAACGGCCACCACTCCGGGTGTCGCGATTCCGACCGGCAGCACCGGCTACCCGGAACGCTATAACGTGAACCTGCCCGTGGCCAACCCCGACGGGTCGCTCGCCGTGGGTATCCTCAGCGGAACGCGTCTCGTCGACCTCGAGCTGTCCGCCGCCGAGGCGGAAACCGAAGCCAAGGACATCTCCTCGCCACGAGTGATCACCGCCAACCAGAAGCAGGCGACGATCATGCAGGGTGTGGAGATTCCCTACCAGCAGTCGGCCTCGAGCGGCGCCACTTCGATCTCGTTCAAGAACGCGGTCCTGCAGCTGCAGGTCACGCCGCAGATCACGCCCGACAATCGCATCATCCTCGACCTGGATGTTCGCGATGACGAGGTCGGACAGGTCGTCGTGGAGTCCGGCGGCGTCAACGTACCGGCGATCGACACCCGTGAGGTGACCACGCAGGTACTGGTCAACGATGGGCAAACCGTGGTGCTCGGCGGCATTCTCACGACCCAATCGAGCAACGTCGTGAACAAGGTGCCGTTGCTCGGCGATATCCCGCTGCTGGGGAATCTCTTCAAGAACACGAACCGCACCAACAACAAGGACGAGTTACTGATCTTCGTCACCCCGAAGATCGTGCGGCAGGGCGTCAACGTCTACTGAGCCAACCAGGGTAGGATGAGGATGCGGCCGCCGTTCGGCGGCCGCGTCGTTTTGCCCGGCCGATACCCGTTTACGCTTCGGGCCCGGCCCCTCCTCGGCCTCGGCTCGGGCCGACGCAGCGACGGTGCGCCGTTGCTATGCTTCGCCCTTCTATGCGAGGCGCGCCCAATATCGTCCTCATCGGCCCGATGGGCTCGGGCAAGACCGCCGTCGGGCGCAGCATTGCGCGCCATCTCGGCAAGCCGTTCTACGACAGCGATGCGGAGATCGTGCGGCGCACGGGGGTAGATATCCCCTATATCTTCGAGAGGGAGGGAGAGGCCGGCTTCAGGCAACGGGAGCGCGAGGCGATCGAGGCGCTGGCGGCCCTCAAGGGGATCGTGATGGCGACCGGCGGTGGCGCAATCCTGCTCGCGGAGAATCGGCAGTTGCTCGCGCAACGGGGCTGCGTCGTCTACCTCGACACCTCGGTCGAGCAGCAGGCGGAACGCGTCCGGCATGGACGTCACCGGCCGCTCCTCAGCAACGTCGACCCGGCGGTCCGGCTCGAGGAGCTCATGGCGGTAAGAGACCCGCTGTATCGCTCGATCGCCGACATCATCGTGGCGACCGACGGCCGGCGGGTGAGGGCCGTCGCCGAGGACATCGTGCGGATGATCCGCTAGATTGGGCGTCATGGAGACCCTGCGCGTGGAGCTCGGCAGTCGCAGCTACCCGATCCTGATCGGAGAGGGCCTGCTGGGTGCGCCGGCGCTCTTCGAGCAGCACGTGCCCGCGCGCGACATCCTGATCGTCAGCAACACCGTCGTGGCGCCGCTTTATCTCGGCGCTTTGGAGGCCAGCTTGCGGCCGCGACGCGTGCTCACGAGCATCCTCCCCGATGGCGAGTCGCAAAAGACGCTGGCCAATGTCGCGCGCATTCTGGATGTGCTGGTCGCCAACCGCTTCGGGCGCGACTGCGCGCTGCTCGCCCTGGGCGGCGGTGTGGTGGGCGACATGGCGGGTTTTGCGGCGGCGACCTACCAGCGGGGGATCGCTTTCGTGCAGTTGCCGACCACCCTCCTCGCCCAGGTGGACTCCTCGGTCGGCGGCAAGACCGGCGTCAATCATCCGGGCGGAAAGAATCTGATCGGCGCCTTCCACCAGCCTATCGCGGTCGTGGCGGACACGCGGACGCTGACCACCCTGCCGCGGCGCGAGCTGCGGGCGGGCTTGGCGGAGGTGATCAAGTACGGCTTGATCTGCGATGCCGGCTTCTTCGATTGGTTGGAGGCGCACCTCGATGAGCTTTTGGTGGGCGATGTATCGGCGCTGGCGCACGTCATCCGTCGCTCCTGCGAGATCAAGGCGAAGATCGTGGGCGGTGACGAGCGGGAGCAGGCCGATCGGGCGTTGCTCAACCTGGGGCATACCTTCGGGCACGCGGTGGAGTCGGCCACGGGCTATACCGCATGGCTTCACGGGGAGGCGATCGGCGCCGGGCTGGTGATGGCGGCGCACATGTCGCGGGAGTCCGGGCATCTTACGGCGGAGGAGCTGGAGCGGGTAACGCGGGTGGTCGCTCGGGCAGGCCTGCCGACGCACGTTTCCAACGTGAGGCCGGAGGATGCTCTGCAACACATGCGAATCGACAAAAAGGTGCAGGCAGGCAGGATCCGGCTGGTGCTCATCCGCGGGATCGGCAGTGCTTTCGTGACCGCCGACTACAGCGAGCCCTTGCTCCAGCGCACGCTCGCCGCACATCTGGGGTAGGACCATGATCGAAACTTCCGGCGGGGAGATGCTGGCGCCCTATGCCGCGCGCGATGACCTCTCGCGCGGACGGCGCCATCCGGAGCCCAAGCCGGAGTTTCGCAGCGAGTACCAACGCGACCGCGATCGCATCATCCACTCGAATGCCTTCCGTCGTCTCGTATACAAGACTCAGGTCTTCGTGAACCACGAGGGCGATCTCTACCGGACCCGCGTCACCCACTCCATCGAGGTGGCGCAGATCGCGCGCTCGGTGGCCCGGGCGCTAAATGTCAATGAGGCGCTGACGGAGGCCATCAGCCTGGCGCATGACCTCGGACATACGCCGTTCGGACACGCCGGTCAGGACGCGCTGAACGAATGCATGCGGCCCTTTGGCGGCTTCGAGCACAATCTGCAGTCCCTGCGCGTCGTGGATGAGCTCGAGGAGCGCTATGCGGAGTTTCCCGGCCTCAACCTCACGTTCGAGTGCCGCGAGGGGATTCTCAAACACTGCTCCGCACGCGCCGCGCGCGAGCTCGGGGAGCTTGGTGAGCGGTTCCTGAAGCGCACTCAGCCCGGCCTCGAGGCTCAGATCGCCAACCTGGCCGATGAGATCGCCTACAACAACCATGACGTCGACGACGGGATCCGAGCGCAACTCGTCGGTCTCGAGGAATTGCGCGAAACGCGACTTTTCCGCCGGCAGCTGGAGGTCGTGACGGCGAAGTACCCGGATCTCGGCGAGCGGCGGCTGATCCACGAGGTCATTCGCCGGATGATCAACTACATCGTCGTCGACCTGATCCGCACCAGCAATGCACGGCTCGAAGCTGCCCGCCCCGCCTCGATCGAGGACGTGCGCGCGCAATCCCGGCCGCTCATCGCATTGAGCGAAGGTGCTCGCGAGGAGCACGCCGAGCTGATGCAGTTCCTGCGCGAGCGGCTTTACCGTCACTACAAAGTTCTGCGCATGACCGCGAAGGCCCGTCGCGTGCTCACGGAGCTTTTCGAGGCCTTCCTGGGCGACATCCAGCTGATGCCCCCCGAGCATCGCGAGGTCGCCGCGCGCGGCGAGGCCGCGCAGGGAGCGGCCGGTCGCGCCCGCGCCGTGGCAGACTACGTTGCAGGAATGACCGACCGATACGCGATCCTGGAGCACCGGCGCCTGTTCGACCCGGTGGAGCGGACCTGATGGTGTCTCTTAGCGGCCTCGGGTTATCGAGCGATGCGCGCAAGCACCTTCTGTTTGCGGTGCGGCGCGTGCTGCGCCCTATTGTGCGTCTATTGATTCGTGTCGGAATTAATTATGACGAGTTTGTTGACGTCGCGCGCGGAGCATACGTGGAGAGCGCGATTCGTGATCGTACCAACAACGCCCCGCCGACTCGAGATCGCATCGCCTTCGTCACGGGCGTTTCGCGGCAGCAGGTTGACTATTACATTGATAGTGAACGGGCTATGCCTGTTGCCGCACCAACGCTGGCGCGGGTAATTACGGAGGTTATACACAGGTGGCATACTGATCCAAACTACTTGGGACCGTACGGCATTCCTCTGGAACTCGAATTTGACGCGCCTCAGGGGCGCTGCTTCCAGAGCCTGGTCTCGCAGGTCGACGCCACAGCAAGCCCAGGACAGGTATTAGAGGAGCTGCTTCGAGCAGGGTCTGTGACACCTTCGGGCGAAAAGCATTACCGAGCAGTTACGCGCTGGTTCATCATATCTGAGGCATTATCTCCGCACCGAATCGAGTACTTCGGAGACGCACTAACGCATCTCGCTCTTACACTGGAGCACAACTTCAATCTTTCGGATACTGAAAACAAGCGACTCGAGCGCTTTGTCTTCGCCGACAGGGGGCTTTCTCGTAAGGTATTGCCGAACTTCGAGGCTTATGCACGAGATCGCACCAATCGATTCCTTCTCGACATCGACGAGTGGCTTGCGCACAGCGTCGGAACTGACTTCAGCAAAGTAGACCCACGCGTGGAAGCGGGAGTGAATGTGTTTCTTTACGTAGAACCGCCAGCGGAACAACCGGCCCTTTCAGCTCTCGTGCAGCCACCTCGAGATTGGTCGTTCCGGGCTTAATCTATCAACGACAGAATGCGTTCCGACGACGTACACAAACAACTTCTTTACGCCTTACGGCGGATCCTGAGGCCCATCGCGCGCTTGCTCATCAGGACTGGCATCCGCTTCGATGAATTTGCCGATCTCGCTCGCGGTGTCTATGTCGAAACCGCCATTCGCGACGCGATCGAACTACCTATTATTCCCAGCCGCGAACGCATTGCTGCTATCACAGGTGTGGCTAGGCGAGAGGTCAATAGATATATCGACAATGAGGGGGCTCTACCCCTGGCAGACCCGACTCTCATGGGTATTGCGGTAGAGGTTCTACAAAAGTGGCATTCCACACCAGAGTACGCGGGTCCCTATGGCATCCCACTTGAGCTTCAATTCGACAGGCCAGTCGACCGTTGCATCCGCAGCTTGGTCGCACTCGTAATGCCCAACGCTGACTCCACGGCGGCCCTTGAGGAGTTGCTCCGCACAGGGGCTGTCGTGCCATCCGGAGACACGCACTTTCGTGCCATATCGCGCTCTTTTGTGATGCCTGACCCGGCGTCTCCGCAGCTACTTGAGCACTTCGGAAGGACACTTTCCCGATTCGCCGCAACTCTCGAGTACAACACTAATCCTCGACACCTCGACAAAAGACTGGAACGGCGCGTGGCCGCAGACCGGGGATTGCCGCCGGAATTGATTCCAGAATTTGAGAAATTCGCTCGGGGCCGGGCGGTCGATTTTCTTGTCGAATTAGATAATTGGCTGGCGCCGTATGTTTCCGAAGAAGCGGAGAGCTCCGATCGGATCGAGACGGGTGTGAATGTCTTTCTTTACGCGGACCCTCTTAAGGCAGCTCCAACATCCTTCTTAGATGTCTCGAAGGCCTCCGGGGTCAAATAATAGTAAAGAAAATACAATTTAATCAACAAGTTACATCTTCCGCTGACCGATTTAGTGGCTGCAGCATCGAGCCGTGGCCGCTACGCTACATTCCCCTCTAGTTCTTTGACCTACGTCACATTTCTCTGGTAATCTGACGTTACGTCAAATACAAGCTGACGTTACGTCAAATACAAACGTTGTCGCTGCGGAACGAGCGGCACGGGCGAAGGGGAGGTTCCTATGGCTCAGTGCGAACATAGCCCATCATCTAGGGCCCTTCTTTGTGCCACCGCTCTTCTGGCCGGCGGATCCATCTTCGCAAATTGTGCCCAGGCGGGTGTTTTGGTGGTCGGACCCGTTGAGCAGATCAACCTCAAATCTTCAACGCTCGTTGTTCTCGGTCAAACATACCATTTCGGTTTGTCGACCGAGAAAACAAACAGCAAGACGGCGCTCGCGTCCATAACGCGGGGAACTCTGGTCGCGATCGATGGAACAGAGTCAGAATCCGGCGCTGCTAGGGTTCAGGGAATTGTCCCCCTGCCTCAACTCGATGTACCTGGTTCAACTCAGCTTCTCGTCACAGGTGTCGTATCTGCAGTATCCAATGTTGGGGACATCCAGATTGGTACGTTAAGCGTCGACATCAACGCCACACTGACTGGCGACTCGCGTGGGCCTACCGTAGGCCAGTTGGTGCAGATTGTTGGAACGCAGCCGACTTCTGGCGGTGTCTTCTTGGCTGCCGGAATCGCTGGCAGCGGGACTTCATCTTTGGGTATTGCTGGCAGTGGCACCTCCTCACTGGGTATCGCCGGCAGCGGCACCTCATCGCTGGGTATCGCGGGTAGCGGCACCTCATCGCTGGGCATTGCGGGTAGCGGCACCTCATCGCTGGGCATTGCGGGCAGCGGCACCTCATCGCTGGGCATTGCGGGCAGCGGTACTTCCGCTAAAGGCATCGCAGGAAGCGGCACGTCGCCCCGGGGTATCGCCGGTAGCGGCACCTCCTCACTGGGTATCGCGGGTAGCGGCACCTCATCGCTGGGCATTGCGGGCAGCGGTACTTCCGCTAAAGGCATCGCAGGAAGCGGCACGTCGCCCCGGGGTATCGCCGGTAGCGGCAC
>JBAUOO010000143.1:0-12126 GCA_049579785.1 Steroidobacteraceae bacterium | reverse complement strand
GCTTCTGGCCGAGCCGACACGCGTCATGCGCGACAGCAACCGCTTCGTCGCCATGGGGCGGCGGCTCTCGAGCTGCATCGATATCCGCTACGTCGCGGCGGGCGCTCGCCAGCGCGCCTCCGCCTACCTCATCGCCGACGACCGGGCCAACGTCTATCGGATGCGCGCCGACACCTGGGATGGCGTCGCCGACATTAACAACCCGCCCGTCGCGCGGCTGTACCTGCAGGAATTCGACCAGATCTGGGACGCCAGCGCGCCCGAGCACGGGCTGCGCGCGGTCGGTCGCTAGCGCCGAACTTCGGCCCGGCCGAGCGCGCGGCACCTGCGGCTGCCTGCGGGGCCCGGGACTGACGGTGCGTATAATTCCGTGCATGTCTCGCCCCGAGATCACCGTCGCCGCCGTAATCGAAGCGAACGGCCGCTTTCTGCTCGTCGAGGAGCGGATCGAGCAGCGGCTCGTCATCAACCAGCCCGCCGGGCACGTCGAGGCCGGTGAAACGCTGCTCGAGGCCATCATTCGCGAGGTACGGGAAGAGACCGCCTGGGGGTTCACGGCGAGGGCGCTTCTCGGGGTCTATCTCTGGCGCCATCCGGGCACCGGTCGGATCACCAAGCGCTTCGCCTTCACCGGCTCGGTAGCCGATTTCAGCGACCAGAAGCTCGATGAGGGCATCGTCGGCACGCACTGGCTCACGCGCGCGGAGCTGAAGCTGCGAGAGCCGCAACTGCGCAGCCCGCTCGTGCTGCGCTGCATCGATGACTATCTCGCCGGTCAGCGCCAACCGCTCGCGGCGGTGGCGGACCTGGACCTCGGCTCGGCGCTCGCGGTCGGCGCGGTGGGACTCTGACCGGGATCCACGAGCCATGAGAGAGCGCGTCATCGTCGGCCTTTCAGGCGGCGTCGATTCGGCCGTCGCGGCGCTCCTTCTCAAGGAGCAGGGGTGGGAAGTCCACGGCCTCTTCATGAGCAACTGGGAGGAGGACGATGACGGCTACTGCACGGCCGCGCAGGATTATCAGGATGCGCGCGCGGTGGCTCGGGAGCTTGCCGTGCCGCTTCACCGGGTGAGCTTCGCGGCGCAGTATCGCGAGCGCGTCTTCGAGCTTTTCCTGTCGGAGCATCGTGCCGGCCGCACGCCCAATCCCGATGTGCTCTGCAACCGCGAGATCAAGTTTGGTGTCGCCTTGCATTACGCGCGGCGCCTGGGCGCGGTGCGATTCGCGACCGGACACTACGCGCGCATCGTGAGGCGGGCCGCCGCAGTCGAGCTGCGCAAGGCGCGCGATACGGCAAAGGATCAGAGCTACTTTCTGCACGCGGTCGAGATCGGCCATCTCGCCGAGACGCTGATGCCGATCGGGGAGCTCGAGAAGAGCGCCGTGCGCGAGCGGGCGAGAGTGTCGGGCCTGCCGGTGTTCGACAAGCCCGACAGCGCCGGCATCTGCTTCGTCGGCGAGCGCCCGTTTCGGGAGTTTCTCGGCCGTTTCCTCCCGGACCGGCCAGGCCCCATCGAGTCGGCTGACGGCGAGCGGCTCGGAGCGCATTGCGGCCTGGCGTTCTATACCCTCGGCCAGCGGGGGGGACTCGAGATCGGCGGGCGCGCGGGGCGCGCGCAGCTGCCCTGGTTCGTCGCGCGCAAGGACGCCGATCGCAACGCCCTCATCGTCGTGCAGGGGCACGATCACCCGCTGCTTTTCAGCTCGGCGCTGACCACCGGACCGATGCACTGGCTAAGTGAGGCGCGCACCGAGCCATTCCCCTGCGCGGTGAAAGTGCGCTACCGGCAGGCGGACCAGCCCGCGAGGCTCGAGCCGCGCACGGATGGCACCACGCGAATCCTGTTCGAGAAGCCGCAGCGCGCGGTCACTCCGGGCCAATATGCCGTCGTCTACGAGGGCGAGCGGTGTCTCGGCGGCGCGGTCATCGAGAGCATCGAGCCGCTCACCTGCCGCCGCGCGGCCGCCTGACCTACCCGATATAATTCGCGCCGCTCTTAAAGCGGAGACATTCATGACGAATAGCTTCAAGGCGCGCTCGAGCCTGGCGGTCGGCGATCGCTCGTACGAGATCTGGAGCCTGGCGGCTCTGCCACGCGAGAAGGTGGCGCGGCTCCCCTACTCCCTCAAAGTCCTGCTCGAGAACCTGCTGCGCTTCGAAGACGGCGTCAATGTCACTCGCCACGACATCGAGGCGCTCCTTGCCTGGGACCCCGCGGCAACCCCGTCGCATGAGATTGCCTTTAGCCCCGCGCGTGTGATCCTCCAGGACTTCACCGGCGTGCCGTGTGTGGTCGATCTGGCGGCGATGCGCGATGCCATCGTGCGCCTGGGGGGCGATGCGGAGCGGGTCAACCCGCTCGCGCCCGCCGAGCTCGTCATCGATCACTCCGTGCAGGTGGATGAGTACGGCAGTGCCGGGGCGCTCGCCGCCAACACACGCATCGAGTTCTCGCGCAACGTGGAGCGCTACGCGTTCCTGCGCTGGGGGCAGTCCGCCTTTCGCAACTTCGCGGTCGTGCCGCCGAGCACCGGCATCGTGCACCAGGTAAACCTCGAGTACCTCGGCCGGGTCATTTTCGATGCGCAGAAGAACGGCAGCCGCAGCGCCTATCCCGATACGCTGGTCGGTACCGACTCGCACACCACGATGATCAACGGTCTCGGAGTTCTCGGCTGGGGTGTGGGCGGCATCGAGGCGGAGGCGGCGATGCTCGGGCAGCCCGTCACCATGTTGATCCCGCAGGTGATCGGCTTTCGGCTCATCGGACGCCTCAAGCCCGGCGCGACCGCCACCGATCTTGTGCTCACCGTCACGGAGATGCTGCGCAAGAAGGGCGTGGTCGACAAGTTCGTCGAGTACTTCGGCGATGGCCTCGCCTCACTCCCGCTCGCCGACCGCGCCACCCTCGCGAACATGGCGCCGGAGTACGGCAGTACCTGTGGCATTTTCCCGATCGACGAGGAAACCATCCGCTACCTCGAGCTCTCCGGCCGCCCGCGCGAGCGGATCGAGCTCGTCACGGCCTATGCCAAGCATCAGGGTCTTTGGCGTAACGCGGGTGAGAAGCCCGCGCAGTACACCGACATCGTCGAGCTCGATCTGGCAACCGTGGAGCCGAGCCTCGCCGGTCCGCGCCGGCCGCAGGATCGCGTGCCGCTGAAGTCCGCCAAGGGCACCTACGAGAGCAACGCCCGCAAGGCCGCCGAGGAGCGCAAGGCCCGCAACGCCGGCGCGGCGGCCCAGGGCAGCGCGAGGGTGGCGCTCAACGGCTCGGCGTTCGAGCTCAAGGACGGCGCGGTGCTGATCGCCGCCATCACGAGCTGCACCAATACCTCCAATCCCTCGGTCATGTTGGGAGCGGGCCTCCTCGCGCGCAAGGCGCGCGAGCGCGGCCTGAAGGCCAAGCCCTGGGTGAAGACCAGCCTCGCCCCCGGCTCGCGCGTCGTCACCGATTACCTCAAGCGCGCGGGCGTGCTCGATGATCTCGCCGCGACCGGATTCGATCTGGTCGGATACGGTTGCACCACCTGCATCGGCAACTCCGGTCCCCTCAAGCCCGAGATTTCCGCCGGCGTGAAGGCGGGTGACATCACCGCCTGCTCGGTGCTCTCCGGCAACCGCAACTTCGAAGGCCGGGTGCACCCGGAAGTGCGCATGAACTTCCTCGCCTCCCCGCCGCTCGTCGTCGCCTATGCCCTCGCCGGGACCCTCGACCTCGATCTCACGAGCGAGCCCTTGGGACACGGCGCCGACGGCAAGCCCGTATACCTCAAGGACCTCTGGCCGAGCGATCACGAGGTGCAGGAGCTGCTGACGCGCTCGATCGACTCGAAGATGTTCCAACAGCGCTATGCAAGCGTGTTCGCGGGAGATGAGCACTGGAGCGGCATCAAGGTGCCGGCCGGCAAGCTCTACACCTGGGACGCGAAGTCGACCTACGTGAAGAGTCCGCCCTATTTCGAGGGCATGAGCCGCACGCCGCCGGCACTCTGCGACATTCACGGCGCGCGCGCGCTCGCGGTGCTCGGGGATTCCGTCACGACCGATCACATCTCGCCGGCCGGGAACATCGCCAAATCAAGTCCCGCGGCAAGCTACCTCATCGAGCAGGGGGTGAAACCCGCCGACTTCAACTCCTACGGCGCGCGCCGCGGCAACCACGAGGTGATGCTGCGCGGCACGTTCGCCAACATCCGCCTGCGCAATCAGCTGATTCCGGGTGTCGAGGGAGGCATTACCATCCATCTGCCGAGCGGTGAGCAGGCCTCGATCTACGATGCGGCCATGCGCTACAAGGAGGAGCACACCCCGCTCATCATCCTCGCGGGGCGCGAGTACGGCACCGGCTCCTCGCGTGACTGGGCGGCCAAGGGCACGATGCTTCTGGGCGTGCGCGCGGTCCTCGCGGAGAGCTTCGAGCGCATCCACCGCTCGAACCTCATCGGCATGGGCGTCGCGCCGCTGCAGTTCAAGCCGGGCGAGAGCGTGAAGTCCCTCGGCCTCAGCGGCCGCGAGGTGTTCGAGATCACCGGCCTGGCGAGCGGCGAGGCGAAGGAGGTGTCCGTGAAGGCAACGCCGTCCGAGGGCGGCAAAGCCATCGCCTTCACCGCGCGGGTGAGGATCGACACGCCGAAGGAGCGCGAGTACTACCGTCACGGCGGCATCCTGCAGTTCGTGCTGCGCCAGCTCGCGGGCGCCGCCCGCTCGAGCTGACCGGGCCGGGCGGACGCACGCGTTGGGCGCGACACGTGCGTCTCGCCATTTTCGACCTCGACGGGACCCTCACCCGGCACGACACGCTCGCGCCCTACGTGCTCGGATTCCTGCTGCGCCGGCGAGTCTGGCGATTTCCCGCGCTGCTGCTCGTGCTGCCGGCGCTCTTCGGTTATGCGCTCGGCCGCCTCGATCGCGGCGAGCTCAAGTCGGCATTCATCCGCGCCGCTCTCGGGGGCTGCACCCGCGAGGAGCTGGACTCGTGGACCACGGTCTTCATCGATCATCTGCTGGCGCACGGTCTTTTCCCGAGCGCGCTCGCGGCCATCGCGGCGCACCTTCGGGCGGGCGATCATCTCGTCCTCTTGACCGCAAGTCCCGACCTGTACGCGCCCGCCATCGCGCACGCGCTCGGGTTCCGGGAGGTCATCTGCACCGGTGTGCGCTGGGACGGCGAGCGCCTGCGCGGCACGCTGATCACGCCCAACCGCCGAGGCGAGGAGAAGGCGCGCTGTCTCGAAGCGCTGCGCGCGCGCCACCCCGGCATCGAGGCGGTGGCCTACGGTAACGCGACGAGCGACCTGCCGCATCTGAAGCTCGTGGAGCGCGGTGTGCTCGTCAACGCCTCGGCGGCGGCGCGGCGTGAAGCCGTGCGCCAGGGGATCGGGTGCGCGGACTGGTAAGAGTCACATGGAGGTGCGGATCTGCCACAGCTCCGGGAAGAATTTGAGCTCGAGCGCCTTGGCGAGGTAGGACACCCCGCCCGTGCCGCCGGTCCCGGGCTTGTAGCCGATGATGCGCTCCACCGTCTTCAGGTGATGGCAGCGCCAGAGCTGGAACTTGTGATCGAGGTCGACCAGCCGCTCGGCGAGCTCGTAGAGATCCCAGTCCTTCTCGGCGTTGTGGTAGACGCCGAGCCAGGCGCCCGCCACCCGCTTGCTCGCGCGGTACGGCTCGCGGAAGTCCCGCGTCAGGTACTCCTCGGGGATCTCGTAGCCGCGGCGGCTCAAGAGCCGCAGCGCCTCGTCGTAGAGCGAAGGGGACTCGAGCGCGCGCTCGAGCGCCTCATGGGCTCTGGGATCGCGCTTGTGCACCTCGAGCATTTCCGCGTGCTTGTTGCCGAGGCGGAACTCGAGCATCCGGTATTGGAACGACTGAAACCCGGAGGAGCGTCCCAGGGCGTTGCGAAACGCCGAATACTCGAACGGCGTCATGGTCGCGAGCACTTCCCAGGTGGAGATGAGCTGGGTCTGCACCCGCGAGATGCGCGCCAGCATCTTGAAGGAGGGGTCGAGATCGTCCCGCCGCACGCACTCGAGCGTGCCGGCGAGCTCGTGCAGCATCAGGCGCATCCACAGCTCCGAGGTCTGGTGCACGATGATGAACAGCATCTCATCGTGCTCGAAGGAAAGCGGCTTTTGCGCATCGAGCACCTGCTCGAGGTGCAGGTACTCGCCGTAGGAGAGCGAGGAGCCGAGATCCCAATGGATCGCCTCATCCGTCAGGTCCACGCGCTCGGACTTGTCGTAACGCTTGGGGCTCATGGCGCCTCGTCGTCAAACACCCAGCCCGGCACGCGCCGCCAGCCATCGAGCAGCTCCCGATCGAGGCTGCGGTACTCGGGGCAGTGGCGGCCCACACGCTGCCAGAACCGTCGCGAATGATTCATGTGCAGGGTGTGGACGAGCTCGTGGATCATGAGATAGCGCACCACGGCTGGAGGCTGGAAGAGCAGGCAACAGTTGAGACTGACCGTACCGCGCGTCGAGCAGCTTCCCCAGCGCGTGCGCTGGCGGCGGATGAGCACGCGCTCATAGCTCAAGCCGAGCTCGCGCGCGCACTCGGTGAGAAGCGGCGCGAGCACCCGGCGCGCGCGCTCGGTGAGCCAGCGGCGCAGAGCCTGGCGGACCGAAGGCCCGCCGGCCGCACCGCCTGCGAGAGTCAGCAGTCCCGATCCCGATGCGGCGAGCCGCGCCCGGCCGCTCCCGCCCGAAAGATGAATGCGCCAACTCTCCTCACAGGCGGGCAGGTCGATCTGCGGCGGCGGAAAGGGGAGCGGCGGACCCGCCCGGCGCCGCGCCTCCTCGCGCTTACGCTCGATCCACGGCCGATGTCTCTCCAGAAACCGCTCCACCGCGCGCTCGGAAGTCCGGGAAGGCACCACCACTTCCACGCGGCCGGTATGAAACACGCGCACCGTCAGGCGTTGCGCGCGCTCGCTCTCGCGCACGCGCCACCCCTCGGTGGCGTCCTTGTCGGACCATAACGGCAACTGGGACGCTACCATATTGGCAATGATCGCATCGTGGCGGCAAAATCCCTGGGCCACCTCATAATACCAGTCGACGGCGCGGCAGATGCGGCGCGTCCGGCCAGGAGATGCCGTGTCCGTGAGCGCACCGATCCTCGAAGTCCACGATCTGGTCAAACAGTATCCCGCCGTGCACGCCGTGGACGGCGTCTGCTTCGCCGTGCCCGAGGGCACCTGCTTCGGGCTGCTGGGACCGAACGGCGCCGGCAAGACGACTACGGTCGAGATCATGGAGGGGATCCTGCCCCCGACATCGGGCGAGGTGCGCTACCGGGGTGAGCCGCTGGGTCCGCGCTTTCACGAGGAGGCGGGCATTCTCTTTCAGAAGACGGCGCTGCAGGACTTCCTCACCGTGCGTCAGAGTGTGGCGCTCTTTCGCGGCCTCTACGAGCGCGGCCTCGATGTCGAGGAGGTACTGAAGCTGTGTGCGCTCGAGAAGCTCGCGGACCGCGACAACCGCAAACTCTCCGGCGGGCAGCAGCAGCGACTGCTGCTCGCGATCGCCCTGGTGAACGACCCGAAGGTGCTCTTCCTCGATGAGCCGACGACCGGCCTCGACCCGCAGGCGCGGCGCAATTTCTGGGAGCTGATCGAGTCGATCAAGGCGCGGCGCAAGACGATCATCCTCACCACGCACTACATGGAGGAAGCGCAGCTCCTCTGCGAGGAAATCGCCATCATGGACCGCGGCCGCATCATCGCGCAGGGCGCCCCGGAGCGGCTGCTGCGCGAGCACTTCGCCGAGGTGCTGCTCGAGCTGCCGCGCCAGGAATTCCCCGAGCTCGCGCGGCGGCTGCCGCTGAAGCTGCTGGACGCCGGTGATCGAGTGGAGATCAGCACGCACGATCTCGATGGCACGCTCAAGGCGTTGATCGAGGCCCGGGTGCCGCTGCGCAACCTGCGCATCCGCCCCGCCAATCTCGAGGATCTGTTCCTCGAGCTGACAGGCAAGGAGCTGCGCACGTGATCAAGCGCCTCATCGCCGTCTGGCACGCGCGCAATCTCGAATTCCTGCGCGACCGCCCCACGCTCATCTTCACGTTGCTGCTGCCCGTCGGGATCGTGATCGGCATGGGATTCATCTTTGGCGGGCCGCCGCGGCCGCTTTTCACGATCGGGGTGCTCGCTACCCCATCCGAGCCCCCCGCCGATGCCCACACCCATTCCCAGGCGAATTCCGCGGCAAGTTCCCTGGCCAATCCCCTCCTCCACGAGCGCTATACCCAGTTCGTGTCCGTGCGCGATGAGGCCACCGGGCTTTATCGCGTGAAGCATCAGCAGATTGACCTGCTTCTCGATCTGCACGGCCCGGTCCGCTACTGGGTCAACACCGATTCCCCAAAGGGCTACATCGTCGAGAAGCTGCTCATCGCCGCCGATCCGGGCGCGCAGCGTGAGCCGGTGACCGGACAGGCGATTCCCTACGTCGACTGGCTCTTTCCCGGGATTCTCGCCATGAACATGATGTTCAGCTGCCTCTTCGGGGTGGGCTACGTCGTGTTGCGATACCGCAAGAGCGGGTTTCTCAAGCGGCTGCACGCCACTCCGCTCACCGCGTTCGAGTTCCTCAGCGCCCAGGTGCTCTCGCGACTGAGCCTCATCCTCTTCGTCACCGTTGTGCTTTACGTGGGCATCGGCGCGATCCTTCATTTCCACAGCGCGGGCAGCGTCGCGCTGCTGTTCCTGCTCGCGGTGGTGGGCTCGCTCTCGATGATCGCGCTAGGCCTCACCATCGCTGCGCGCATTGCGAGCGAGGAGCTCGTCGGGGGGCTCCTCAATCTCCTTACTTGGCCGATGATGTTCCTCTCGGGCGTGTGGTTCTCGATCGAAAGCTCACCGCACTGGGTGCAGAGGATCGCGGACATCCTGCCGCTCACCCAGGTGATCGTGGCGGCGCGCGCCGTGATGCTCGACGGTGCCGGCCTCGCCCGCATTACGCCCCATCTCATCTATCTGGCGGTGACGACGCTCGTGTTCCTCGCCTTCAGCGCGTGGTCGTTCCGGTGGAGGTTGGATTGAAACAGTCGGCAAATTTCTGCAGTGACAACACGGCCTCGGCCTGCCCGCAGATCCTGGACGCAATCGCGGCGGCGAACCGCGACTTCGCGGTTCCCTATGGCGAGGATCCCTGGACGGCTCGCCTCGATGAGGTGCTCGGCGCCTTCTTCGGGACGCAGGTGCGGGCCTTTGCCGTCGCCACCGGCACGGCCGCCAATGCGCTCGCGCTCGCGACCCTGACTCCGCCCTACGGGGCGATCTTCTGCCATCCCGATGCCCACATTGCGGTCGATGAGTGTGGGGCGCCGGGCTTCTTCTCGGGCGGCGGGCAGCTCGTGCCCATCGAGGGCGCGCACGGCAAGCTCGGCGCCGAGGCGTTGGCCGCGATGCTCGATGCCCATCCGGTCTCGGTGCACAGTGTGCAGCCGGCCGCGGTGTCGATCAGTCAGGCGTCCGAGCGCGGCACGGTGTACCGTCCGGCCGAGATCAGCGCACTCGCCGAGGCCGCGCACGCGCGCGGCCTGCACCTGCACATGGACGGCGCCCGCTTTGCCAATGCGGTGGCGCATCTTAACTGCCATCCGGGCGATGTGACCTGGCGGGCCGGCATCGACGTGCTCTCCTTCGGCGCCACCAAGAACGGCGCCCTCGGCGCCGAGGCGGTGGTGTTTTTCAACCGCGACCTGGTGCGTGACTTCGAGCTGCGCCGCAAGCGGGCCGGCCACCTCTTGTCGAAGCTGCGCTTCGTTTCCGCGCAGCTGCTCGCCTACGTCGAGTCCGGCCTCTGGCGTCGCAACGCCGGGCGCGCCAACGCCCTCGCCCGCAGCATCGGCGAGGCGGCGCGCGCGCGCCTGCTGCACCCGGTCGAGGCGAACGAGGTCTTCCTCAACCTGGGCGATGCGGGCAAGGAGTCCTTGCGGACGGCGGGGTTTGAATTCTACGATTGGGACTCGCCCGCGTCCGGGGTCGCGCGCCTGGTCGTCTCCTGGGACCAGGACGAGCGTCAGGTCGCGGCGCTGTGTGCGGCGCTGACCGCACTGTAGGTGACCACATGCCCGCAAGAGAGTCTCGGATGCTGGCGCTGGGTACGCCGGCCCCGGCCTTCAGCCTCACCGATGGGAGCGGCAAGCGGTTTGCGCTACGGGACTTCGCCGGCTCGAAGGGCCTGTTGGTGGCCTTCATCTGCAACCACTGTCCGTACGTCAAGCACATCCTCGACGGCTTCGTCGAGTTCGCCCGCGAGTACGGCCCCAAAGGGCTCGCGATCGTCGCCATCAACCCGAACGATGCGGATGCGCGCCCCGAAGACAGTCCGCAGAACATGGTGCGGATCGCGGCTCAGAAGGGCTTCAACTTCCCCTATCTGCTCGATGAGACCCAGGCGGTCGCGAAGGCGTATCAGGCGATCTGTACGCCCGATTTCTTTCTCTTCGACTCCGCGCGAAAGTTGGCTTACCGCGGCCAGTTCGATGCCAGCCGGCCGGGCAACGGCTCGCCGGTGACGGGAAGCGATCTGCGCGCCGCCGTCGACGGCTTGTTCGCCGGCCGGCTCATTGGGAAGCAGATCCCGAGCGTCGGCTGCGGCATCAAATGGAAGCCGGGCGAGGCGCCGCAGTGGGGCTAGCAGGGGCTGGCGCGCCCGAAGCGCCGCCGGCGACCCCGGGCCCCTGATTCACAACTCCCGCAAGCCATCCGTGACCGGCATGCGCGCCGCGCGCAAGGCGGGGAAGAGGCCGCCGAGGAAGCCGATCGCGAGCGCCCACTTGAGTCCGGATGCGACCAGCGCGGGCGTGATGCGGAATTGAAACACGAGCTGGCTGAAGTTGGCGCCGAGGGTCGACGCGGTGTAGTTGTCGAAGAGGAGCCAGGCGATGCCGGCGCCCACCACACCGCCCGCGACCGCGAGCAGCAGCGTCTCGATCAGTACCGATACGACCACCGGCCCACCTCTGAAGCCGATCGCCCTCAGGGTTGCGATCTCGCGCGTGCGTGTCGCGACCGCCGCGTACATGGTGTTGAGGGCGCCGAAGACGGCGCCGATCCCCATGATCACCGCGACCGTCGTGCCGAGCACCCGTATGATCTTGGTCAATCCTTCCGATTGGGCGGCGAAGTATGCGCGCGTCGTTTTCACTTCGACCTTGAGCTGCGGATCGCTCGCGATCGCCGCTTTGAAGGCATCGAAGAGCTTGGGATTCTTCAGCCGTACCGTAACCGAGCTGAAGCTGTCGCCGCGATGATAGGTGGTGGCGACCACGTTGGCGTCTGCCCAGAGCTCGGAATCGTGCGAGTCGCCCGAATCGAACTCCCCGACCACCGTCCAGGGCTGGCCGTTGAGGTCGAGCGTCGAGCCGAGAGCGGTGTTCGTGAACTCACGCGCCGCGTTCTTGCCGACGATGAGCTCGCGCAATCCCGGACGAAAACGCCGCCCGGCGATGATCCGCAATCTCGGATACAGCTCCCAAACCCGATCCCCGACTCCCCGGATCGGAGCAGTGCCATCGAGCCCGTTACCTTTCCTCGGGATCGATGCGGCCGTCAGGATCTCCGGCGAGGCGATGGGGTAACCCTGCGCATCGTGCATCACCTGCGGCTCCTGGGCGACGATCACGGTGGCGTCATGGTCCAGCACGGAGTTGACCTCCGTCTGTGAGCCGGCGCGCAGCACGATGGCGGTGTCGTTGCTTCCGGTTTGCTGCAGCGTGGCGCGAAGTCCCTCCGCCATGGCGAGCAGCGCCACCAGTACGCCGACCACTCCGGCGATGCCGATGAGCACGACGCAAGAGGATCCGAGCCGCTGCGGGATGGTGGCGATGCCGACCGCGGTGGCCGACCAGGCCTGACGGCCGGTCCGTGTGAGGGCGAGCCAGACTCCGAAAACCGCGAGGCACGCCCAGACCGCCCACGCGGGCAGGATCACCAGCACGACGATGGGAACGATTGCGATCGCGGCAATCGCCAGAGCATATCCAGTCTGTCGCAACATAAGGCCTCGACTTCAACGTCCCGCAAGGGCGTCCACGATGCGCAGCCTCATGCCGCGGCGCGCCGGCAGCACCCCGACGAGAAGCCCGATGAACGCCATGAGCGCAAGGCCGAG
>JBAUOO010000142.1:0-1814 GCA_049579785.1 Steroidobacteraceae bacterium | reverse complement strand
GCGGTGCCGCAGCTGCCCGGTGCCGCTCTGGCTGCGGCCGCGAGCGCGCGTGCGCGTGAGATCGCCCGCGAGCCGGATGCGGACTGCGCGCCGGCGGTCAAGTCCATCGAGGCGCGCATCAACCATGATGTGAAGGCGGTCGAGTACTACGTGCGCCAACAGCTTGCGGCCGCGGGAGCGAGTGAAGCCTCCCTCGAGCTCGTGCACTTCGGTTGCACCTCCGAGGACATCAACAATGTGAGCTACGCGAGGCTCTTGGGTGAGGCGCGCCGCCGCCTCGCCCGGGTGCTCGATGAGCGCACGGCGGAGCTCACCGCGCTGGCGCGCCGCGAGGCGGATCGGCCGATGCTCGCACGCACCCATGGCCAGCCCGCGAGCCCGACGACCCTCGGCAAGGAGATCGCCAACTTCGTCGCGCGGTTGCGGCGCGGCGAGCGGCGCTGGCAGTCGGTCGAGATTCTCGGCAAATGGAACGGCGCGGTGGGCAATTTCAACGCGCACCATGCGGCGCTTCCCTCGGTCGACTGGCCCGCGGTGAGCCGCGCGTTCATCGAGTCGCTCGGGCTCATCGGCAACGCCTATACGACTCAGATCGAGCCGCACGACTGGATTGCGGAGTATTGCGATGCGGTCGGTGCCATCAACGTCGTGCTCCTCGATCTGTGCCGCGACTTCTGGGGCTACATCTCCCTCGGGTATCTGAGGCAGCGCGCGGCCGCCACCGAGGTCGGCTCCTCGACCATGCCGCACAAGGTCAACCCGATCGATTTCGAGAATGCCGAAGGTAACCTCGGCATCGCCAACGCGCTGCTGCGGCATTTCGCCGACAAGCTCCCCCTCTCCCGCTGGCAGCGCGATCTCACCGACTCGACGGTCCTGCGCAACGTCGGCGTCGCGCTCGGCCACACGCTCATCGCCTGGCGCTCGCTCGGCCGTGGTCTTGGCAAAGTGGATGCGGACGCGGCCGCGATCAGCGCCGATCTCGAGGGCGCTTGGGAGGTGCTCGGTGAGGCGGTGCAGACCGTGCTGCGCGCCGCGGGAGTGCCGGGAGGCTACGAGCGCCTCAAGGAGCACACCCGTGGACGGCTCATCGATGAGCGCGCGCTCGCTGAGCTCATCGACGGCCTGCCGCTGTCCGCGGAGGAGAAGCTTCGCTTGAAGAGGCTGCGGCCGCTCGACTACACCGGGCTCGCCGCCCGCCTGGCCCGGGAAATATGACAAATGCCCTCCACGCGCGCGGCGGGAAATGAGAACCACGGCTCGGTTTTAACTCATTAAGGGCAGCTAAGCGCCTGAATTCGTGACGGATTCGACAACCGCCCCGTGAGCCGCATCACTAAGATCGGTAGGCCTGCCGAGATCGCAGGCGAAGATCGCAGGCGCCATTCGTGGCTGAATACGGGGAACTCGAGAACAACAGCGCGCTCGCACAGCTCGCCAATGCCCGCTACTCACCGGAGTCGATGAGTGGCAAGGGTGGCCGGGCGGCGCGCGGCATGGAGATGCTCACCGTGCTCACCACGCTCGCGGAAGTGCGCAGCGCGGTGTGCCAGGTGGCCGCTTTGGCCCAACGGCTGATCTCGATCTACACCCCCGATCTCGAGCCCGATCTATACGATCAGACGGGATTTCTCGAGGTCATCAAACACTTCGTGCTCGCCCGCAGCTTCGCCAAGGTGCGGGTGCTTCTGGCCGAGCCGACACGCGTCATGCGCGACAGCAACCGCTTCGTCGCCATGGGGCGGCGGCTCTCGAGCTGCATCGATATCCGCTACGTCGCGGCGGGCGCTCGCCAGCGCGCCTCGGCCTACCTC
>JBAUOO010000141.1:0-7451 GCA_049579785.1 Steroidobacteraceae bacterium | reverse complement strand
CTCGTGCTCCGACAGGGTTCTGCCACGGGCCCGGCCGGGTTGCGGCTCGGCCGCGCATCCCTTCGGCCGGCGCGGGCGGCAGAGCTCCACGGCCGCGCCTCGCGTCCAGGCCGCACCGATCGCCGCGGCATGATCGAGCGCCTCCAGGGCCTCGCGTTGGCCCTGCAGGGGAATGACTCCCGCGGCGAGACACCTCTCCCGCGTGGCCGTGGACAGCGATTCCGGCAGCGAGCTGATGACCGCCGCGCATGCGGGCGCGCCCGGATAGGTGGCGATGAACTGCTCGATCACCGCAACATAGCTTGCCGGGTCCGCCTGATCCTCCGGCGGGCAGTCGACCATGAAGCCGACCGCGTCGTATCCGGCGCCGTGCACGATCGAGAAGAGCGAGCGCAGGCGCGGCCGATCGAACCAGATATGGGTATGGAAATCGAACGGGTTGGCGATCACCACGCGCTCGGAGAGCAGATCGCGCAGCGCTGCGGCGGCGCCGGCCGGAAAGACCGGGAACTCGAGCGCGAGGTGCCTCGCGGCATCGGCGGTCATGGCCATATCACCGCCCGAGGCGCCCATGACGAGCATCCGCCGGCCGGTCAGCGGCCCGGCGACGTGCAACACCTTCAGCGTCTCGCAGAGCGTCGCGAGCGAATCACAGCGCGCGATGCCGGCTTGCCGACAGAATGCCTCGAATGCGCCGTCCGCTCCGGCGAGGGAGCCTGTGTGACTGTGAGCCGTGCGCGCCGCCGCCTCGGTGCGCCCGGCCTTGACCAGGGCGATCGGCTTGCCCACGGCGCGCGCCTTCTCGACCGCGTGCGCGAAACTCGCGGCATCCCGGACACCCTCGATGTAGAGGCCGAAGGCGCTCACCCGCGGATCCTCGGCCAGCTCCTCGATCAGGTTCTCGACAGCGAGGCGCGTCTGATTGCCGGTGGTGATGAGATAACCGATCGGGAGCGAGCGCTGATTGAAGAGAACGTTCAGCGCGATGGTGCCGCTCTGACAGATGAGAGCCACGCCGCGCGCCGGGCGAGATCCGACCACCTGGTCTGGCCAGAGCGCCGCGCCGTCGAAGAGATTGACGAAGCCGTAGCAGTTGGGTCCGAAGTAGGGCAGGGCACCCGCGGCGTTCTCGAGCGCGGTGGTGAGGCGTTGCCCCTCGGGGGTGCCCGTTTCGGAAAAGCCGGCCGCAAAGCATACGAAACCGCCGCCGCCGCGATGCGCCAAAGCGGCGGCGATTGCCGGGACTTCGTGATTGGGCGCGGCGATGAAGGCCGCATCGGGCGCCTCGGGAAGCTCGTCGACGGAGCGAAAGTAATGACTCTGCGCGCTCGACGGCCGGCTCGGGTGCACCCGCCAGACCTCACCGGCGTAGCCGATGGCGTGCGCCGCCGCCGCGGCCGCATCCGCCCACTCACCGCCGATCAGGGCAATGTGCCGCGGCGAGAGCAGACGCCGGAGGGCGGCGGAGGTCATCGGCTCGGCAACTCGATGCGCCGGGAGCCGGGCCCGGAGGCGGGCATCGCGGTGCCCGCTCCCCTGAGCTCGGCGATCGCAGCCGCCACTTCTTGCGGAAACGCTGTCGCCCGTGCGGGAGCGCTCTGGCGCACGTGCAGCAGCATCATCTCGCAGGTGGCGGCCGTTTCCCGGCCGTCCTCACGAACCAACTCGAGCGCGGCGTGGATCCGTTTCTGGTCGGCGCCGAGGATCCGGACCATCACCTCCACGCAGTCGCTGGCGCCGATCTCCCGTAGAAAATGCATGTGCATCTCCACGGTGTAGAGCGTGCAGCGGGAGCTCTCCCGATAACGGGCGTCGATTCCGATGCGGTCCATGAGGGAATCGACGGCGAGGCTCGCGATGAGCCCGTAGTAGGCATCGCGGAGGTGGCCGTTGTAGTCGATCCACTCGGACGCGATCCGCGTGCGGTAGATCGCCAGTCCCGTCACGATGCTCTCCGTTGGTCCGCGGGGGGGCTCAGCGCAGCTTCAGGCGCTCGCGGGCCTGTGCCGGGGTGAGCACTCGCGCGCCTATGGCCTCGATGATCGTGCGCGCCTTCTCGACCAGCTGCGCATTGCTCGCGTAGACGCCGCGGCTCAAGTACAGGTTGTCTTCCAAGCCGACACGGACGTTGCCGCCCAGGAGCACCGATTGCGCGACCCAGGGCATCTGCATGCGCCCGATCGCGAACGAGGTCCACACGCAGTCCGGGGGCAGAGTGTTGACCATCGCGAGCAGATGCCCGGTGTCGGCCGGGACGCCGTAGGCGATCCCCGTGCACAGCTGGATGAGCGCGGGCGCCGGGATGAGATCCTCTTTGATGAGCTGCCTGACGAACCAGAGATTGCCGGTATCGAATACCTCGAGCTCCGGCTTCACACGCAGGTCGCGCAGAATGCCGGCGCCGCGGCGCAGGTAATCGGGGGTCGAGACGTAGGCGCGGTTGCCGTCGCCGAAGTTGAGGCTGCCGCAGTCCAAAGTGGCGAGGTCGGGGCGATAGAGGCCCTCCTCGCAGAGCTCGATGACGTGGCGCATGCGCTCTTCCTGGCTGACGAAGTCCGTGCCCGGCGCCGGAGTGTTCTCGAGTCCCCGCTCGCCGACGCAGATATACCCGCCCATGCCGCAAGTGAGGTTCACGATCACGTCGACGCCGCTTTCGCGGATGCGCTTGACGACCTCGCGGTAGTGGCGGGTCGCCATGCTGAAGGCGCCCGTCTCCGGCTCGCGCACGTGAATGTGCACGATCGCGGCGCCGGCGCGGGCCGCCTCGAGCGCCGAGTCGGCGATCTGCGCCGGGCTGATCGGGCAATGGGGATTGCGGGTGACCTTGGTATCATCCCCGGTGACCGCGCACGTGATGATGATGTCGGAATTCATGTGCCTGCTCGTTCGCCTTTTGATATTATGATTATGATAATAAAATACGGCTGCCACGGTCGCAAGCACAGCCCGCGCGGTCGCGACGCCGGTCCTGGACGATGGAGACGATCATGCAGACTGAAATGTTGATCGGCGGCCGGCTGACGAGCGGGCAGGGGCCGCGAGAAGCCATCCTGGACCCGGCGACCGGGGCGAAGATCGCGGTCGTGCCCGAGGCCACTCCCGAGCAGGTGGAGGCGGCGGTGGCGGCCGCCGAGCAGGCCTTTACCGCCTGGGCGGCGACCGCGCCCAAGGACCGGGCGAGCCTGCTGTTGCGCATCGCGGACCACCTCGAGACCGCGGGCGCCGATTACGCCGAGCTCGAATCACAGAATACCGGCAAGCCGCTCGCAGCCGTGCTCGCCGATGAGATCCCGGCGATCGCGGACGTGTTCCGCTTCTTCGCCGGCGCGTGCCGCGCCCCGGTCGGCCCCGCCGCCGGCGAGTATCTGCCGGGCTGCACGAGTCTCATTCGCCGCGACCCGGTCGGCGTCGTCGCCTCGATCGCACCCTGGAATTACCCCTTGATGATGGCGGCGTGGAAGATCGCGCCGGCGATCGCGGCGGGCAACACCCTGGTGCTGAAGCCCTCCGAGCAGACGCCGCTCACGGCGCTGAAGCTCGCCGGGGCGTTCGCGCAGCTGCTGCCGCCCGGCGTGGTCAACGTGATCTGCGGCCGCGGCGAGCCCGTGGGCCGGATGCTGGCGGCGCATCCGCGCGTTCGGATGCTGTCGTTGACCGGAGATGTGTCGACCGGTCAGAAAGTGCTGGCGCTCGCCGCCGGGAACCTGAAGCGCACCCACCTCGAGCTCGGTGGCAAAGCGCCGGTGCTGGTGTTCGACGACGCCGATCTCGAGAGCGTCGTCGCGGGTATTCGCACTTTCGGCTACTACAACTCCGGTCAGGATTGCACGGCGGCGTGCCGTCTTTACGTCAGTGCCGGTATCCACGATCGATTGGTGGCCGATCTCACCAGCGCCGTGCGCAGCATCAAGGTCGGCGCCCAGCGCGAGGCGGGAGTCGAGATGGGACCGCTCATCTCCGCCTCGCAGCGCGAGCGCGTGGCGGGCTTCGTCGAGCGCGCCGCTGCCGTTGCCCACATCGAGGTCACCACCGGCGGGCGGGCGCGCACCGGGAGCGGGTTTTTCTACGAGCCGACCGTCATCGCCGGAGCGCTGCAGGGCGATGAGATCGTGCAGCGGGAAGTGTTCGGCCCGGTGATCTCGATCACGCGCTTCACCGATGTCGAGGAGGCGATCGGATGGGCCAACGATTCCGAATACGGACTCGCCTCGTCGGTGTGGACGCGCGATGTCGGGCGCGCCATGCGGGTGGCGTCACGCTTGCAGTACGGCTGCACCTGGATCAACACTCATTTCTCCACCATCAGCGAGATGCCCCACGGCGGGTTCAAGCGATCCGGATATGGCAAGGACCTTTCGGTGCTCGCGCTCGAGGACTACACCGTCGCGCGACACATCATGGTGAAGCTCTAAAGCGCTCATGAAGCCGGAGCCGGCGCGGTGGCCTGCGAACGGCCTCTCCATGCGAGTCCTCGCGATGCTGGTGGCGGCGGCTTTCGCGGTGAGCGGCTGCGGGTCATCGGCATCGCGTCACTCGCAACGCGAGCGAGTGCTGTACGTCTACAACTGGGCGGACTACATCGGCAAGGACACGGTGCGCGACTTCGAGGCCAAGACCGGAGTTCGGGTCATCTACGACACCTACGACTCGGATGAGACCGAGGAGGGCAAGCTGCTCGCGGGCGAATCCGGGTATGACGTGGTGACCGCATCGACGGACTATTTCGCCCGCCAGATCAAGGCCGGGGTCTACGAGCCGCTCGATCGCGCCAAGCTGTCGAACTGGAAGAACCTCGATCCGCACGCGCTCGCCTTCGAAGGGCGGGCCGATCCCGGCAACCGCTTCGCCGTGCCCTACATGCACAGCATCAACGGTTTCGCCTACAACGTCGCGGCGATCCGCGCGCGCATGCCGAACGCCCCGGTCGACAGCCTCGACATGCTCTTCAAGCCCGAGGTGGTCAAGCGCTTCGCGGGCTGCGGCGTATCGTTTCTCGACTCGCCGGAGGATGTGCTGCAGCTGGCGCTCAACTACCTGCATCTCGATCCAAACACCGACCGCGAGAGCGATTACCTCAAGGCCGAGAAGCTGCTGCTGTCGGTGCGCCCCTACATCCGGGCGTTCGATTCCGCCGAATACATGAACGGCCTCATCGATGGCAATTTCTGCATCGCCATGTCCTGGTCGGCCGATTACTCGGTGGCCGAAGCTCGTGCGCACGCGGCGGGCGTGCACCTCGATCTCGCCTTCACCGTGCCGCGCGAGGGCGCGAACCTGACCTACGACGCCTGGCTCATCCCGGTCGGCGCGCCCCATCCGCGCGCCGCGTACGAATGGCTCAATTACCTCCTCGAGCCGCGCGTCATCGCCGCGATCACCAACCAGATCCACTACGGCAACGATAATCTCGCGGCGAACCCCTACGTGGATCGCTCGATCCTGCACGATCCCATCATCTATCCGACACCGCAGATCGAGGCGAGACTGTATCAGTCGAAGGAAGTCTCCGCGCAGCTCGAGCGCCTGCGCACCCGCATCTGGATGCGCATCAAGACGGGGATCTGACCGCGAGCGTCGGCCGCTCGCGCACCTCGGACACGGCCGGCGCCGTGTTCGCCCGCTCCGCTTCGCGCATCTCGAGCTCGCGGCGCTGGTCCGCGCGGCGCATCAGCCAGCCGGCGGCGATCACGAACGTGCCGACGATGGCGATGATGATGCTGGCGAGCGCATTGATGACCGGGCTGATGCCGAGGCGCACCGTCGAGTAGATCAACATCGGCAAGGTGTTGGTCGCAGGGCCCGCCACGAAGCTGGAAATCACCAGGTCATCGAGCGAGAGCGTGAAGGAGAGCAGCCAGCTGGCGAGAATCGCCGGAGCGATGAGCGGCAGGGTGATCTCGAGGAAGGCACGGGTGGGACCGGAACCCAGGTCCATGGCGGCCTCCTCGAGCGAGCGGTCCGCGCCCTGAAGGCGCGAACGGACGGTCACGGTCACGTAGGCGATGCAGAACGTGACGTGCGCCAGAACGATCGTGAGGAAGCCCCGGTGCGGCCAGGAGAAGGTCTGCAGGAGCGATACGAACAGCAGCAGCTGCGTGATACCGGTAATGACCTCGGGCATCACCAGCGGCGCGGTCACCATGCCGGTGAGCAGGAACCGGCCGCGAAAGCGGGCGAAGCGCACCAGCGCGACGGCCGCGAGCGTACCCAACACGACCGCGGCCGAAGAGGCGGTCGCCGCCACCTCGAGCGACAGCAGCGCCGAGTCGAGCAGGTTCCGGTGGCGCAGCAGCTCCGTGTACCACACGGTGGAGAACCCGCCCCACACGCTCACCAGCGGTGAGGCGTTGAAGGAGTAGCCGATGAGCACCAGGATCGGCAGGTACAGCAGCGCGATGCCGACGCAGAGCGCCGTGACGCGAAACGCGCTGTTGCCGCCGTTCAAGCGCCGCCCTCGAGCTGGCGGCCGCTCATGTGCTGGTAGATCGCGATCGGACCGACCAGCAGCACGAGGAACGCGATGGCCACCACGGAGGCCGTCGGCCAGTCATGGTTGCTGAAGAACTCATCCCACAGCACACGGCCGATCATGAGGTTGCCGGGTGCGCCGAGGAGCGAGGGGATGACGAATTCCCCGACGGCAGGAATGAACACCAGCATCGAGCCGGCAACGATTCCCGGCACGGACAGCGGCAGCGTGACGTCGAGAAAGACGCGCCACGGCGGGCTGCCGAGATCGGCGGCCGCCTCGAGCAGCGCCAGATCGAGCTTCTCCAGGGTGGCGAACAGCGGCAGCACCATGAAGGGCAGATAGGAATAGACGATGCCGATGTACATCGCGAGATCGGTGTACATGATGACGAGCGGGTGGGAGATCACCCCGAGCTTGAGCAGCACCGTGTTGAGAAGACCTTCATTGGCGATGATGGCTTCGAGCGCATAGACGCGCAGCAGGAACGAGGTCCAGAACGGCAGGATGATGATGAGCAGCAGGATGTTCTGCGTCGAGCGCTTGCTGCGCGCGATCGCATAGGCGATCGGGTAGCCGAGAGCCAAGCAGATCAGCGTCGAGCAGAGCGCGAGGCGCAATGAGAAGAGGTACGCCAGGCCGAACAGATCGTCGCTGAAAAGGCGGCGGTAGCTCGCCAGGCTCAACGTGAGATGCAGGTGGTGGTCCGGGCCGCGCGTCAGAATGTCGGTAAAGGGCGGGATGCGGATCACCGAGTCGGCGAAGCTGATCTTCAGGGTGAAGAAGAACGGCACCAGGAAGAAGATCAGCAGGAAGAGCAGTGGCGGCAGGATGATGAGCCAGCGCCACGGATTTGCCGACTGTTTGCGGATGCTCGTGTTAATCGTCGCCCCCTTGCGCCATAGTGCAGGCTAAACTCCGCACCATGTCAACCCAACGCGAATCCGCCGCCGCGGGCGCCGCAGCCCCCGCGGCCGGCGGC
>JBAUOO010000140.1:0-2319 GCA_049579785.1 Steroidobacteraceae bacterium | reverse complement strand
CCCGACTCCGCGAGCTCCGCGAGAGCCGCGCGAGCCTCTGCCTCCGTCCACTGCCGCCAACGCCGCCGACCGTCTGCCGTCCTCGACCTCTCGCCCATCGTGACCTCCGGTCACGCGCGTACCGGGGTCCTGACGGCGCGAGAAGCACGTCACTGGCCGATGGGTTACGCTAGTACCAAGCGTCGGAAGTTCGTAGGGGGTCACTCCAGTGGCGCCAGCGTCCATGGTGCCTCCGTGGCCAAGAGGTCGAGGAGCTTCTCGATCTGCCCGCGTAGAGGCGTGACCTCCCAGCCTTCGGAGTGTTTCGGCATCTCGACAATCCAGATGTGCGCACCGAGGCGTCGGAAGCGCACGTGTGGAATCGGGTCGTCCTCGGGTCCGGAGTCGATAGTGAGGAGGACGCCATGTCGACGTACGCGAAGGTGGCTCAGTCCCTTCCTCCTGAGCAGATCCTCCAGCGACATGGCCTGGAGCTTGTCGGCGACGTGCTTGGGCACGGCGGGCCTCAGGCAGCCCAGGGCAGCCGAGGCGCAAACTCGCCGCGGAAGCGCCAGCGGAACGGGCGTCGCTCGATGTCGTTCCAGTGGCGAACGAAGCCCAGCACGGCGGCGTTGAGGTCGGCGGGCGAGGAGAACGAGCCGTGCCGCAAGACGCGACGCTGCAGGATGCTGAACCAGATCTCGACCTGGTTCATCCACGACGCATGGAGTGGGGTGTACACGAAGTGGAACCGCCCGCCGTGGCGCGCGTTGAACGCGTCGATTGCGGCGCCCTTGTGCACGTTGAGGTTGTCCCAGACGAGGTAGACGTCACCGTCCGGATGTCTCTTCGCGAGCGCTTCCAGAAAGCGGTCGATACCTGCTGCGGTCCGCCTCCAGCACCCGCCGAAGACCTCGCCGGTCTGAATGTTGAAGGCCGCGATCAGTGTGCTCGTCCCGTTTCGAACGTACTCGAACTCCTTCCGCAGCCGACCCTGGCCCCGCGCGTGAATCGGGTAGAGGTCCGCCCGTGCTTGCATCCCCGTCTTCTCGTCGATGGACAGGACGACGGCCCCGGCGGGCGGATTCAGGTACAGGTCGCAGATCACCTTCACCTTCACCTTGAAGTCCGGGTCCGGGCTGTGCAGCCACATGCGCACGCGGTGAGGCCGGAGACCTCCGCAGCAAAGGGTCCGACCGATCTCGCTCACGCTCATCGTCTGCCCGGTCTGCCGCTCCAACTCCGCCTGAAGCCTCTCATGGGTCCACACCGCGGAGAACGCGGCCGGAGCGCCCTTGGCGGCGCGCGAAGCATCGGCCTGAGCGACGCCGACATCCGCCTGCGCCGTCAGGAGCGCCTTGTGCGCCCGCCGTTGCTCTCGTACCGCTGCGTTGCGGGCCATTCGCGCTCGTCGCGCGCCATCCGGCAGCTTACGCCGTGTCGCGGCCCGCTCGCGGGCTTCGGCCCTTCGCGCCTTCGCCCGAGCGCACTTCTCTGCCCTCTTTGCTGCCTGCCTCGCTGCGCGCGCCTCCCGCATCCGCGAATCCACACGCCCCTCCTCCAACTCGGGCGTCGGGCGCGTGCAGGCGATCTGGACCAACGTCGCGCGCGTCTCCAACAGAATTCGCCGCGGCCGACCGGAGCGCGGCGCGTCTGCGAACGCTTCCGCCGCGCTGGTGGCCGACTCCGCTCGGAGACGCGCCTTGCGGACCGTATCCGCGTGTACGCCGTTGTGCCGGGCGTTCTCCTCGTTCGCCACCCCGGAGAACGCGGCGCAAAGGATCCGCGCACGGATAACGATGCGGTACTCCACCCTCGTCGCCTTGGCATGCTCGCACGCGACCTCCAGGACACCGTCCATCGCCTCGAGGGCGCGTGCAGGATGGCTCACCCCTCCTTCGTCTCGCGAACGTGGCCTCCGTGTCACGAACGATTGAGCGCGAACGACGAGTTAAGTGGGACAAAGTGCGATCACAGGCGATCTGCACCCACCCTGGCCCCCTACAAACTTCCGACACGCGGTACTAGCACTACTGCGAGGCTTTTCTCATGGCGGAACCGGGCGTGGTGCGGCGAGCGTGTGGGCGGTGCCGTCGCGAGGGCGCAAGCAGGCTGGGCATCGTGGCAGCCATCGCGCGATGGCACGAGCCAGCGCGAGGCGGATGGTGATCAGCGAGTCGGCGAAGTGGCGCTCAGGCCGCGACCGAGACCGCGTGACCACGACCTTGGCGTCCGGCCGAGGGGGGAAAATGCCGCACACGCTCCGAAACCAGGAACGCGTAGCAGCATAAGACGACCGAGACGTGATGGTGCCAACCCGGGAACGAGCGACCCTCGAAG
>JBAUOO010000139.1:0-6287 GCA_049579785.1 Steroidobacteraceae bacterium | reverse complement strand
GCGCAGCATGCACCGGCGATTCGACCGCCCGTGGCGCATCGGACGCCGGCGAAAGGGGCGATCAAGCCCTCCTCGAGCGGCTCGATCGGTGCGACTCTCGCGAGCTACTGGTGGGCGATCGCGCTCCTCCTGGTGGCGCTGCTCGGCTACCTTGCCTCGCGCATCTGGCGCTCACGACGGCAGTCGGACCTCGATGAGTCACTCGGCCGCCTTGCCGCGGCCGGTGGTGCAGCACCGTCCCCGTACACCCGGCACGAGCCCTCGACTTCCGACACGGCCCCGATGCCCGCGATGGTCGCGAAGCGCGACGATGCATTCGTGGTGGAGGAATCCGGGACCCATGAGCGGCCGCGGCTCGCGGCGGCTCCGGCGCCGATCGCCGCGCACGTCACCGCATCCGATCAGACGATCAGCAGCGACACGGCGCTCAACCTCGAGCAGGGCGATCCGCTGGCCGAGGCCGATTTCCACATGGCCTACGGCCTGTACGATCAGGCGGCCGACCTCATCCGCATTGCCGTCACGCGCGAGCCCGAGCGTCGGGATCTGAAGTTGAAGCTCCTCGAGGTCTTCTTCGTCTGGGGCAACAAGGAGCAGTTCCTGCAGACCGCGCGCGAGCTGGCCGACACCCGCATCGAGGCTGCGCCCGGGGAGTGGGAGAAGATCCTCATCATGGGCAAGCAGCTCGCGCCGGAGGATCCGCTGTTCGCGGGCGGCGCGGCGGTGAGCGGTGCGGCCTCGGCAGGTGTCGATCTCGACCTCGCGGACGACCAGGGCACTGGCGCCGGGCTCGACTTCGACATCGCCTCGGGGCGCACCCAGCAAACCCAGGCGCTCGATCTCGATATCGGCTCGGCGCTCGGGGAGGGCGAGCCTGCGGCTGCCGCGCCCGGTGGCGCCACCGATCGCAATCTGGCGCTCACCGACACTCACCTTCTGGATAACGCCACAGGCTCCACGCGGCAAATGGCCACGAGCGGCTCGACGCGGGAGATGACGCGGCAAATGACGCGGGAAATGACCGCCACGATGCCCGGACGGGATGAGGCGACGGCAGAGTTCGGGACTGAGATCGAAGGTCCGACCGTCGAGCAGCCGGCGCTGTACATGGCGGATCAGCCGACCATCAAGCAGAAGGTCGAGTCGGCGCTGAAGACAAGCGGCGTCGCCGAGCAGACTGCGGAGCTCGCGATCGATGACCTCGGCTTGGATCTCGGTGCGTTCGAGGCCGAGCAGCCGGGCGCGGACGCGGCCCCCGCGGAGGGCTCGCCGGAGACCCCGACGCTGGTCGCGGGACTCGATGAGCACTCGCGCCGGGTCATGGAGCAGGCGAGCCAGCGCGCCGCCGAGCCGGTCGAGCGCACCGGAACGACCAACGCCTGGCAGATCGATGAGAGCGAGCTCGAGGCCGTTCTATCCGAGGCCGACGTGCGACAGAACGGCCATGACGCGGCGGCCACCTCGCGGCTGAGCGCGCTCGATGCCGGCAGTGTCGACTACGAGCTCGGCGCCGAGCAGCCGGAAAGTCCCCATGCCGCCAACGGCGCGGGTATCGACCTCGATGTCGGCACGGCGACCGTGCCGGATACCGTATTCACGGCGACCCAGAAGCTCTCATCGGATGATCTGGCGCTGCCGGACCTCGAGCCGGTGACCCTGAGCGAGGTCGGCACCAAGCTCGATCTGGCGCGCGCCTACATGGACATGGGTGACCCCGAGGGGGCGCGCAACATCCTCGAGGAAGTCATGCACGAGGGCTCGGCAGCACAGCGCCAGGAGGCCGAGCGCCTGATGGAGTCGCTCCCTGGTTGATGCGCTGGATCGGGGCATCCGGCGTATGCGGTGGCAATGACGCGGATCGCGGTCGGACTCGAATATGAGGGGACGCGCTACGCCGGCTGGCAGAGCCAGCGCTCGGCGCCCACCGTGCAGGGGCTCGCCGAGAGCGCACTTGCGAAGGTGGCGGCCGAGGCGGTGAGCCTCGTCTGCGCCGGGAGGACGGACGCGGGGGTCCACGCCCGCGGCCAGGTGGCGCATTTCGATACCCCGGCCCACCGCAGCATGCGGGCCTGGATGCTCGGAGCGAACGCCGGGCTGCCGCGCGACATCAGCCTCTCGTGGGCGCGGCCGGTGCCGCTACACTTTCACGCGCGCTATTCGGCGGAAGCGCGCACCTACCGCTACATCATCTTCAATCGCGCCTCACGCTCCGGCCTCCTGGCGCATCGGGCGACCTGGGTTCACCGGCCGCTCGATGAGAAGCGCATGGCGCAGGCCGCCGCCGCGCTCGAGGGCGAGCACGACTTCAGCGCATTCCGAGCCGCGCAATGCCAGGCTAAGTCGCCGACCCGCCGCCTCGAGCGCCTGAGCGTCGCGCGATACGGCGACTGGCTGACGGTTGAGGCCACGGCGAATGCCTTCCTGCACCACATGGTGCGCAACATCGCCGGGCTCCTCATTCGTATCGGCAAGGGTGACGCGCCGGCTTCGTGGGCGGCGGAAGTGCTCGCCGGGCGTGACCGGCGGCTCGGCGCCGCCACCGCACCCGCCGCGGGCCTGTACCTGTGGCGGGTCCGTTACCCGGAGGCGTTCGGCCTGCCGTGCGGAAGCGATATCATTCCGGTCGGCTTCCCACCCTAGGCGGCTCACATGTCCTGGTTCGAGAAGATCATGCCCTCGCGCATCAAGACCGAGCGCCGCACCCGTTCGGTGCCCGAGGGCCTGTGGATCAAGTGTCCGGCCTGTGACGCCGTGCTCTATCGGGCCGAGCTCGAGCGCAACCTCTATGTCTGTCCGAAGTGCAGCCATCACATGCGCATCGGTGGGCGCGAGCGCCTGGAGCGCTTCCTCGATCCAGACTCGACCGAGGAGCTGGGAGCGCGCATCACACCGGAGGACCCGCTGAAGTTCCGCGATAGCAAGCGCTACAAGGACCGGCTCACTCAGGCGCAGAAGGCGACCGGGGAGACCGATGCGCTCATCGTGCTCGCCGGTACGCTCGAGAAGCTGCCGATCGTGGCCTGTGCTTTCGAATTTCAGTTCTTGGGCGGCTCGATGGGCTCGGTGGCGGGCGAGCGCTTCAAGCGCGCCGCCGACCACTGCATCGAGCAGCGCAAGCCCCTCGTGTGCTTCACCGCGAGCGGCGGGGCGCGCATGCAGGAGGCACTTTACTCGCTGCTGCAGATGGCGAAGACCGCCGCGGCGCTCTCGCGCCTCGCGCAGGCGCATCTGCCCTTCATCTCCGTCATGACCGACCCGACCACCGGCGGTGTGTCGGCGAGCCTCGCCATGCTCGGTGACCTGAACCTCGCCGAGCCGCGCGCGCTCATCGGCTTTGCCGGCCCGCGTGTGATCCAACAGACGGTGCGCGAGACGCTGCCGGAGGGGTTTCAGCGCAGCGAATTCCTGCTCGAGCACGGCACGCTCGACATGATCGTCGACCGGCGCGACATGCGCGAGCGGATCGCCTCGCTCCTTCGCATGCTGATGAAACAGCCGGCGCAACCGGCGCAGCCGGCCAACGCTGCCTGAGGGTCCGGCAGCCCCCGTGGCCCGATCGCTCGCCGAGTGGCTCGCGCTGCAGGAGGCGGCGCATCCGAAGTCGATCGACCTCGAACTAACGCGCGTCGCGGCCGTGGCCCGGCGGCTCGGGATCGAGCGGCCAAGCTCCGCGGTCATCACGGTCGGCGGCACCAACGGCAAGGGATCCACCGTGGCGCACCTGGAGGCGCTGTTGCTCGCCGCGGGGCGGTCGGTGGGACTTTTCACCTCGCCGCACTTCCTGCGCTACAACGAGCGTATCCGCCTCGACGGCGCCGAAGCGGATGATGCGCGGATCGTGGAGGCGTTCGAGCGCATCGAGGCGGCGCGAGGCACCACGACGCTCACTTTCTTCGAGTACAACACGCTCGCGGCGCTGTATCTCTTCGCCGAGCGCGCGGTCGAGTTCACGCTGCTCGAGGTGGGGCTCGGCGGCCGTCTCGATGCGACCAATCTCATCGACGCCGACGTGTCGGTGGTCTGCTCGGTCGGCTTCGATCATTGCGACTGGCTGGGGGAGAGCCTGGAGGCGATCGGTGCGGAAAAGGCCGGTATCTTCCGCGCCGCTCGGCCGGCAGTGCTCGGCACCGCGCGCATGCCGGCGAGCGTCTACGCTGCGATCGAGCGTCTCGGGGCGAAGCCGGTCGTCGCCGGGAAGGATTTCACCTGGCGGGTGCAGCCGCTTTGCGGCGGCGAGCCGCGCTGGAGCTATGAGGGCTCGCGCCTGCATCTCGCCGACCTGCCGCCCTCGGCGCTCGCCGGCTCGATCCAGTACCAAAACGCGGCGACGGCGCTCGCGGCGCTCGAGGCGCTGGCGAGCGGCGAGGCTCGATGCGCCGCGGCGGGGCAGGTGCTGGCGGCGCTCGTGGGGCCTACGGTGGCGGCGGCGCTGCGGCGCGTGCGGCTCGACGGCCGTTTCCAGATCGTCCCCGGCCCCGTCGAGTGGATCCTCGACATCGCGCACAATCCGCCTGCCGCCGAGCTGTTGGCATCGCAGCTCAAGGAGCGACCGTGTCAGGGAAGCACCCTCGCGGTGGTGGGCATCCTCGGCGACAAGGATGTCCCCGCGATCGGAGCGGCGCTTGCGCCGGCGGTGCAGCGTTGGTTTCTCTGTGCCCTGGAGGGGCCGCGTGGCATCCGCGCCGCGGAGCTCGCACGGCGTCTTAACGCCGTCGCACATCGCCCGATACTCGCCGGCTCGGTGCTCGAAGCCTGCCAAGCGGCGCGCGAGGCCGCTCGCCCCGGGGATCGCGTCGTGGTCTGTGGCTCGGTTCACACGGTGGGGCCGGCGCTCGAGTGGCTTGGGGTATACTCCGGCCGGTGAAAGAGCGACTGACGGGCGCCATCATCCTGGTGGCGTTGATCGTGCTGTTGGTTCCGGAGCTTCTGACGGGGCCGATCCGGACGAAGTCCGCCGCCGCCGCGCGAGTCGCTCAGATCGGGCAGCCGTCACCGGCGAAGTCAGCTCTGCGCACCTATACGCTGACACTCGGGGCCGCCCCCTTCGCTCGCGAGAGCGCATCGGCGGCTCAGGCGCAGCCCACGGAGGCCGCGGGGGAAAGCCCCACGCGGAGCCACGGACCGCAGCTCGGGGCGGCGCCCAGGGACGTTCCATCCCCGGCGAAGACCGCGCCCGTTGCGCACCAGAGCCCCGCGGCCCGCTCGAGCTTGCAAGCGCCGAGATCGCCCGCACATCGCCCGGTGCGAGAGGCCCGCTCATCGCCTTCCCGCGGAGGATGGGTGGTACAGCTTGGCAGTTTTGCGAGTCGTGAGAACGCCAATCACCTGGCGGGCTCGCTGCGGGGCAGGGGGTTTCACGTCTCGGTCTCTCCGGCGCGCGCGGGCTCGCGGGTCCTCTGGCGGGTACGCGCCGGCCCGGTGAGCGATCGGACCCGTGCCGGACGTCTCGCCGCCCGGCTGCGTGCGCTGGGGCATCGGGGCGAGCTCCTTCCGTTAAAGTGATGCGATTCCGAGCGATAGTCCGACCGCTCTTGTACAATCCGGCGCGGTTTCCCGGGGCACTGACACTCGCGGGGCGGGGCTCAGAGCCTGCCCACCTGGCTCTCGCTCGCCATGAACATAGCCGATTACGTCGTGATCGCGGTCGTCGTGTTGTCGGCGGTCGTGGGAGCTATCCGCGGTTTTTTGCGCGAGGCCATCGCCCTTTGCGCCTGGATCGTGGCGCTGTTCGTCGCGTGGCACTTCTCGGACCTGGTGGAGCCGCATCTTGGGGGCCTGCTCGCCGGCAGCGCGGTGAAGCCCTGGGCGGCGCGCGTGATCATCGTCGCCCTCATCCTGCTCATCGGCGCGGGACTCGGCGCCATCGTGGGGCACTACGCGCGGATGTCCATCTTCAGCGGGCTGGACCGCTTCCTCGGAGTGCTATTCGGCGCGACGCGCGGGGTGGTGCTGATCGGCGTGTTCGTCATTCTCGGGCAGCTGCTCAAGCTCGATGGCGAGCTCTGGTGGCGGCACTCGATGCTGCTGCCCTATGGTCGCTCGGTGGCGACGGGCTTGCGCTTGCTGGTCGGCGCGGAATTTTGAGGTAGGCGCATGTGCGGAATCGTCGGTGTCCTCGGAACGAGCGCGGTCAATCAGCGCATCTATGACGCGCTGACGGTGCTGCAGCATCGGGGGCAGGACGCCGCCGGCATCGCCACCTACGGCGACGCGGAGCTCTACGTGCGCAAAGGCAGCGGCCTGGTGCGCGATGTCTTCCAGCAGCACCACATGCTCGAGCTCAAGGG
>JBAUOO010000138.1:0-3407 GCA_049579785.1 Steroidobacteraceae bacterium | reverse complement strand
GTTTCTGACTCGGCGATGGTTCACGGGCAGCGAGGGCAGCGGCATCCCGCAGGTGATCGCGGCGCTCCATGCCCCGGGGGCGCAACAGGAAGATACGCTGATGCGCCGGCTCTTCGGCCTGCGCGTGATCGTCGGCAAGATCATCGTCTCGCTGCTGGGTCTCTTAGGTGGCCTCACGATCGGCCGCGAGGGCCCGACGGTGCACATCGGCGCGGCGATCATGGCGGAGACTCGCCGGTTCTATCCGCATCGCAACGCGCAGGTCGAGCGGCGGCTCCTGCTCGCGGGCGCGGCGGCGGGACTGTCGGCCGCGTTCAACACACCGCTCGCCGGCATCATCTTCGCCATCGAGGAGCTGGCGCGCGACTTCGAGAGCCGCACCAACGGCATCATGATCACCGCGGTGGTGTTCTCCGGCCTCACATCGCTTGCCCTCGCCGGCAACTATCTTTACTTCGGGCAGATCAACGTGCCCGAGAACCTCGGCGGCGCTTTCGTGCTGCCGGTCATCCTGTCGGCGGCGCTCTGCGGACTCGCCGGCGCGGCGTTCAACCTGTCGCTGCTCAAGTGGCGCGTGTGGATGCCGGAGTGGCTGATCACCCTGCGCCAGGGCAAGCCCGTGCTCTTTGCGCTGCTGATCGGGGTCGTCATTGCGGCCATCGGCGTTGGCACCCACGGTGAGACCTGGGGCAGCGGCTACGACCAGGCGCGTCATCTGCTCGAGGGCTCGGGGCCCTTGAGCGAGGGCTACGCGATCACCAAGTGGGGCGCGCTGGTGGTGAGCTACATCGCCGGCATTCCCGGCGGGCTCTTCTCACCGTCGTTGTCGATCGGAGCGGGCCTTGCGCAGTGGGTGCACGCCGCCTTCTCCTGGGCGCCCATGGCGGCCGTGATCGCCCTTTGCATGACAGGCTACCTCGCCGCGGTCACGCAGTCCCCGATCACATCCTTCGTCATCGTGATGGAGATGACCAACGGCACCGGCATGGTCATTCCGATGATGGCGACCGCGCTCGTCGCTTCACGCATCTCGGGGTTCTTCACACCGCCGCTTTACGAAGCGCTGGCGGAGAGCAATTACTTTCACGTGGCGGCCCTGCCCACCGGGGGCTTCCTGCAAAAGAAGCCGGTGCCGCCGCCGGGCGCGTAAGGCTCAGGGCGTTCCGGGAGCGATTCTATCGAGCATCGCCTCCATGGAGGCGATGGAGGCGAAGTTCTCCGGAGTGATCTCGGACTGATCGATGGTGATGTTGAATTCCGCCTCGATGGCGAGCATGAGACCCACCATCTTGATCGAGCTCACGCCGAGCTCCGAGAGCCGCGCATCGACGGCGAGCGGCCGGGTCGCCCCGGGGGCGCCCATCGCCTTGCGCACGAGCGCCAACAGCCGCTCGCGCATCGTCAAGGGGGATATCGGATCTCGGCCCGCTTCAGTCATGCTCATGGGCTTGGCTCTTTCCTCGGATCATACCTGGACGAGCATGGGTTTGCGTGTGCGTTCCTTCGCAGCCGCGACATATTTCAGCCAGTTACGGTAAATCGCCACCGCCCCCGGCTGCCACCGAGCCTCGAGGCCGGCGGCGAGCGGCGCCATCGGAAATTCGGTGAGAAGCTCCGGGTTCCGCGCCGATCCCACGCGCTCGCGGAATTCCTCGATGAGCCGCAGCGCCTCGGGGTTGAAGTAGCCCTGGGGCAGAGTGGGCCACGCGGGCTGCTCGCCACGCAGATACCGGCCAACATCGCGCCGGTATTCCTTAAGAAGTGTCAAGCTCTCGTACTCCGGATGGCCCTGGAAGCAGACGAGGAGACTGCGGCCGGCGCGCACGAAAAGATCGGCGCCGGTCGCCTCCGAGAAGCTGAGGACCGAAAAGCCGGCCGCTTCGACCGCCTCCACCGGTAGCTCGTTCCAGCGCGAGTGTGGCGTGGGAAGCGGCGCTTGCACGCCCTCGAGGAGGGGATGCCCTGCCTGCAATCGATGCTCGAAGACGCCGAAGCGTTTCGCGGCGAGGCGTCGGCGCTGCACTCCGTGGAGCGCCTGCGCCACGGCGTGAGCGGCGAGACACGACCAGATGCTCGATACGGTGTGGGTCTCAGCCCACTCGATGAGCCGCACCAGCCGTTCCCAGTAGGGCTCGTCCTCAAGCGCCGCCGCGCGGGGCTCCGTCCCGGTGACGATCAGTGCGTGCGGACGCTGGGACAAGAGCTCATCGAGTGGCCAGTAGCCCGAGTCGATGCGCTCCCGGGCCGCGGGTCCGCGCGTGAGCTCGGGAAGGCTCGAGAAGCGCAACCGCACCGTGAGCGCCCCGGCGGCGGCACCGAGCAGAGCACCGAACTGCAGCTCCGTTGCCTCGAGCGCCGGATCGGGCATATTGTTCAATAGTCCGATCATGACACCGTCCCGCGAGAGAGCGGGAGAGTGGGATTGCGAGCCGCGATGCTCCAGTTTTAGCGGCATGATCTGTCTGCGTGCGTTATGTGATGCGGTACTAGCGGCGGGCCAGGCTCTTGTGCGTTAATAATTGCCAAGCTGGGCCAGGAGGCCTATCTATACCAGTGTCAGGAAAAAATTAGAACCCAGCGAGGATCCCTTTGTGAACGATTCGTCTGTCGCACCTTCCGCCGCGGCCGCTTCGGGTCTTGCCGGAGTGAGTCTCGGCGACCGTTCCGTGGCCGTTGCCGCCATCGCCGCCCGCCATGCGGCCGAGGTCGACTCGGCGGCGCGATTTCCGGCAGAGGCGTTCGCCGCCGTCAAGGCGCAGCGGCTCCTCGGGATCCTGGTGCCCTCCGATCTGGGCGGCGAAGGCGCGGCCGTGCACGAGGTGGCCGACGTCTGCTACCGGCTCGGGCAGGCGTGCTCCTCGACGGCGATGATCTATGCGATGCATCAGGTGAAAATCGCCTGTCTCGTGCGCCATGGGCGCTCGAGCGAGGCCATCGAGCGGCTGCTGCGCCGGCTCTGCGCCGAGCAGTTGCTGTTGGCTTCCTCCACCACGGAAGGGCGGGGCGGGGGGAACGTGCGCTCCAGCGAGGCGCCGGTCGAGCATCGCGACGGCCGCATTCACCTGGAACGTCAGGCGACTGTCATCTCCTACGGCTCGCAGGCCGACGGCATCGTGACGACCGCCCGCCGAGCCGCCGACGCCGACTCCTCGGATCAGGTGTTGATTGCGTTTCTCAAGGAGGACTACACCCTCACGCGGCTGCAAGGTTGGAATACGCTTGGCATGCGCGGCACGTGCAGCGACGGCTACACTTTAAAGGCCTCCGGATCTCCCGGCCAGGTACTGCCCGAGCCTTACGAGATCATTCACGCGCGCACCATGGTGCCCTGTGCGCACCTTTTCTGGGGTTCGGTCTGGGCGGGCATCGCCGCGGGAGCCGCCGCGCGGGCGCAGGCGTTCGTGCGC
>JBAUOO010000137.1:0-4937 GCA_049579785.1 Steroidobacteraceae bacterium | reverse complement strand
CATGTCCAAAGAGAAATTCGAGCGTACCAAGCCGCATGTGAACGTGGGGACGATCGGGCACGTGGACCACGGGAAGACGACGCTGACGGCGGCGCTGACGAAGGTGATGGCCGAGACGCACGGCGGGACCTTCATGGCGTACGACCAGATTGACAAGGCGCCGGAGGAGAAGGCACGGGGGATCACGATCTCGACCGCGCACGTGGAGTACCAGAGCGCCAAGCGCCACTACGCGCACGTGGACTGCCCGGGGCATGCGGATTACGTGAAGAACATGATCACCGGAGCGGCACAGATGGATGGGGCGATTCTGGTGGTATCCGCGGCCGATGGGCCGATGCCGCAGACGCGCGAGCACATTCTGCTGGCGCGCCAGGTGGGAGTGCCGTACATCGTGGTGTACATGAACAAGGCCGACATGGTCGATGACAAGGAGCTGCTGGAGCTGGTGGAGATGGAGGTGCGGGAGCTGTTGACCGTTTACAAGTTTCCCGGGGAGGCGACTCCGATCATCATTGGCTCGGCGTTGAAGGCGCTCGAGGGGGATAAGAGCGAGATTGGGGTGCCCTCGGTGGTGAGGCTGGTCGAGGAGATGGACAAGTACATCCCGGTACCGAAGCGCGAGGTGGAGAAGCCGTTTCTGATGCCGGTGGAGGATGTGTTCTCGATCTCAGGACGCGGCACGGTGGTGACCGGGCGCATTGAGCGCGGAATCATCAAGGTGAACGATGAGGTGGAGATCGTGGGGCTGAAGGCGACGCAGAAGACCACCTGCACGGGCGTTGAGATGTTCCGCAAGCTCCTGGATCAGGGAGAGGCGGGGGATAACGTGGGGGTGCTGCTGCGCGGCACGAAGCGCGAGGAGGTCGAGCGCGGGCAGGTGCTGGCCAAGCCCGGAAGCATCACCCCGCACACGCACTTTGAGAGCGAGGTATACGTGCTGACCAAGGAGGAGGGGGGACGGCATACGCCGTTTTTCAAGGGGTATCGGCCGCAGTTTTACTTTCGCACGACCGATGTGACCGGGACCATCGAGCTGCCCGCGGGGGTGGAGATGGTCATGCCCGGGGACAACATCAAGATGAACGTGGAGCTGATCAGCCCGATTGCGATGGAGGAGGGGCTGCGCTTTGCGATCCGCGAGGGCGGCCGAACCGTCGGCGCCGGCGTCGTCGCGAAAATCCTAAAGTGAGAGGTTTTTTGGCGGCGCGAAGCGCCGTAGGTAGCGCAAAGCGGGGCCGGGCCGTTCCGTTTCCTGGGGCATGTGCTCTTGGATCGGCGGGTCTGAGTGGCCGCGCGGCGAAATGTGTAGCGTCTCGCGTGCAAGACGTAGCGGGCAAGAGCCGCTCCCTTGCCCGCGGTGACTGTGTAGGGTTTCGCTGAAAGCGCCGAAGGCGTCTTTCAGCCAATTATCACAGGCCAGTAGCTCAATTGGCAGAGCGGCGGTCTCCAAAACCGCAGGTTGGGGGTTCGATTCCCTCCTGGCCTGCCACTGTTTGACATGACAGACGAAATCAAACTCCAGGACGTCGGCACGGCGGACAAGGTGAAGCTCGGCGCGGCCGTCGCGGCCGTGGTGGCCGGCGTCGCCGCCTACTACGTGCTCGGTAACGAGGCCTCGTGGGTACGGTGGGTCTCGGTGGGCGCCGGTATCGCGGTCGCGGCGCTCGTTCTGGCGCTCTCGCGCTACGGCACCGACTTCCGCGAGTTCGTCGTCAGTGCGCGCGTCGAGCTGCGCAAGATCGTCTGGCCGAACCGGCAGGAGACCGGCATGACGACCTTGATCGTGTTCATTTTCGTCGCCGTCGCGGCCATTTTCTTCTGGGGGCTCGATCTGGTGCTCGCCTGGGCGACGCGGGCATTGACGGGACAGGGGGGCTGACGTGGCGCTGAGATGGTACGTGGTGCACGCCTACTCGAATTTCGAGCATCGGGTGGCGGAGTCGCTGAAAGAGCGCATCAAGCGCGCTGGCCTCGAGAGCAGATTCGGCGAGATCCTGGTTCCGACCGAGGAGGTCGTCGAGATGCGGGATGGCCAGAAGCGCCGCAGCGAGCGCAAGTTCTACCCGGGCTACGTGCTGGTGCAGATGGAGATGGACGAGGACACCTGGCACCTGGTGCGCGAGGTGCCGAAGGTGCTGGGCTTCATCGGCGGCACGCCGGAGAAACCGGCTCCGATCACCGACCGCGAGGCCAACCAGATCCTGCGTCGGGTCGAGGAAGGTGTCGACAAGCCGCGGCCGAAGGTGCTCTTCGAGCCGGGCGAGGTGGTGCGCGTGGTCGATGGCCCGTTCAACGATTTCAACGGCGTCGTCGAGAGCGTCAATTACGAGAAGAACCGGCTGCAGGTGGCAGTGCAGATCCTCGGACGCTCGACGCCCGTGGAGCTGGACTTCTCGCAGGTGGAGAAGGCATAGCGGCTGGTTCCTTTCCGGCGCTCGGTGCCGGCTGCATGTACGGGTCGCGGCTTTGGGCGACCCGTAAGAGGTTGGGCGTAAGCCCATGACAATGTCGGGGAGCCCTCAAAAGGCGCTTGCACCCGCGGAGAGTTAGATGGCAAAGAAAGTACAGGGCTACATCAAGCTGCAGGTGCCCGCGGGCGCCGCCAACCCCTCACCCCCGATCGGGCCGGCGCTCGGTCAGCAGGGGGTGAACATCATGGAGTTCTGCAAGCAGTTCAATGCGCAGACCCAGAAGATGGAGAAGGGGCTGCCGATCCCGGTGGTGATCACGGTCTACAGCGACCGCAGCTTCACCTTTGTCATGAAGACTCCGCCCGCCTCCGTGCTGATCCGCAAGGCGATCGGCATCGAGAAGGGAAGCGGCACGCCCAATACCGCCAAGGTCGGCAAGATCAGCCGCCAGCAGCTCGAGGAAATCGCCAAGGTGAAGCAGCCGGATCTCACGGCCGCCGATCTCGATGCGGCGGTGCGGACCATCGCCGGCAGCGCGCGCAGCATGGGCGTCGACGTGGAGGGGGTCTGATCATGGCACTCGCAAAACGCATCAAGGTGTGGAAAGACAAACTCCCTGCGGGCAAGCAGTACCCGATCGAGGAGGCGCTGAAGCTCGTCAAGGAGTTCGCCAAGGCGAAGTTCGACGAGACGGTCGATGCCGCGGTGAATCTCGGCATCGATGCCAGCAAGTCCGATCAGCAGGTGCGCGGCTCGACGGTCATGCCCCACGGCACGGGCAAGACGGTGCGCGTGGCGGTCTTCACCTCGGGCAAGAACCAGGAGATCGCCAAGGCCGCGGGCGCCGACATCGTCGGGCTCGAGGACCTCGCGGCGAAGGTCAAGGCGGGCGAGATCAATTTCGATCGGGTCATCGCGAGCCCCGATGCCATGCGCATCGTCGGCCAGCTCGGCCAGATCCTGGGTCCCCGCGGTCTCATGCCGAACCCGAAGATCGGCACGGTCACACCCGATGTCGCCACGGCGGTGAAGAACGCCAAGGCGGGCCAGGTGACCTATCGCGTCGACAAGGCCGGCATCGTGCACTGCACGATCGGCAAGGCGAGCTTCGAGATCGGCGCGCTGAAGGAGAACCTCGCGGCGCTCATCGCCGACCTGCACAAGGCGAAGCCGCACGCGGCCAAGGGGCAGTATCTGAAGCGCATCACCGTCTCCTCGACCATGGGGCCCGGCCTCATGGTTGATCTGGCGAGCTTGTAGACATTTTTTCCGCGGATTTTGGCGCAGCCAAAATACGCCAATTGAATCAGCGGTGCGGGCCGCGGCCCCGAAAGGGGCTGCGGCCATCATCGAAGACCGCAGGCGAGGGGACGGCCCTCTTAATGACCGCCTGCGCAGATGGTGAACCGCTTTTCGCATCGAGGCCCCTGCTCGAGGCGAGAAGGTCGCCATGGCGAAGCCCTTCCGGAAGGCCCGGCGGCTTCATTCGTAACCGTGATCTTCTCACCCGAGAGGAGAGAAGGAATGGCACTCAACCTGGAAGACAAGAAGGCGCTGGTGGCGGAAGTGGCCGAAGTGGCCGCCAAAGCCCAGTCGGTCGTGGCCGCGGAGTACCGCGGACTGACCGTCGGGCAGATGACGGAGCTTCGCGCCAAAGCGCGGGCGCAAGGCGTGTACATGCGTGTGGTCAAGAACACGCTGGCGCGCAAGGCGTTCGCCGGCACCTCGTTCGAGCCGGTGGGACCGAAGCTCAAGGGACCGCTCGTGCTCGCATTCTCGAAGGACGACCCCGGCGCCGCCGCGCGCCTGGTGAAGGACTTCGCGAAGGCGAACGAGAAGCTGGTGGCGACCCTCGTGTCCCTCGGCGGGCAGGTGATGCCCGGCGGGGAGCTCGAGAAAGTCGCGAGCCTGCCGACGCGAGCGCAGGCGTTGTCGATACTGCTGGGCGTGCTCAAGGCACCGATCCAGAAGTTCGTCGCGACGCTCGCGGAACCGCCGGCGAAGCTTGCCCGCACTCTGGCCGCGGTACGCGACCAGAAGCAGCCGGCCGCCTAGCGCCCGATCTTGTCTTGAAATATTAAGCGGAGACCCAACATGGCTGTCAGCAAAGACGAAATCCTCGATGCAATTTCCAAGATGACCCTGATGGAGGTCGTCGAGCTCATCTCCGATATGGAGAAGAAGTTCGGCGTCACCGCCGCGGCGCCCGTCGCGGTGGCGGCGGCTCCCGGCGCAGGCGCCGCCGCCGCGGCCCCGGCCGAGGAGCAGACGGAATTCACCGTGCTTCTCAAGGAGTACCCGGCCGACAAGAAGGTGACCGTGATCAAGGTGATCCGCGAGATCACCGGCCTCGGCTTGAAGGAGGCGAAGGACCTCGTCGAGGGCGTGCCCTCGACGGTCAAGGAGGCGGTCTCCAAGGCCGACTCCGACGCCATCAAGAAGAAGCTCGAGGATGCCGGCGCAAAAGTGGAGATCAAGTAACTTTGATCTTTCCATGCGCTGCGCGCAGGACTTGCGGGGTGG
>JBAUOO010000136.1:0-3925 GCA_049579785.1 Steroidobacteraceae bacterium | reverse complement strand
CCTAGCCTGGATTCCCACGGCGCCCCCATGACTTAACGCGCCGGCCGGAGGCGCGAGGGGTCTGGGCGGCTGGAGGCGGTCCGAAGCGCAGTGTCCGGTTGATGGCGTTGAGATCGAATCCCTCGGGGTCGAAAGCGCCGCCGATCCAGATGAGCAGGTGCTGGTGCTCGTCGTGCTTGGGATCTTGGATGGCGGCGAGGAACTCCTCGTAGCCTCCCGGACCGCCGACATCATCAGGTGGGGCGGCTCGCGCGCCGCCGGTGCACAGCGGATAGTGCCAGTCCGGGTTGGGCCTGGCGAGTGGCTTGACGGCGATCCGGTGGCTCCAGCTGTCACCGAAGTCGTACTCGTAGAGGAACTCCCGCGCAGACTCGCCGAGGGCGCCTTCGAGGGTCTGCTTGCGCTCATCGAGCATGTTCAGCTCCTCGAAGTCATCAACATCCGCCATGCCGTAGGACTTCTTGCCGAAGGTGAAGCTGTGCAAGTGGGAGTTGGTCCAGCCCATGGCCAGTTGCAGCAGATCGTGGAGCTCGGGAAGGGTGATGGCGGCGGGCACGAGGAGCCGTCGCCAGATGAGCGGCTCGATGTATTCGAGCTCGACGTACAACTCGTAGATCTTCGATGCTGCGCGCTTGCGAGCCGCCATGGAGGAGCTCCGCTCAATTGGGAATGAAATGGTAGCCGAAGCGTCGCGGGCTTGCCGCTACCGGATGCGTTAATCCGACTGTACACACCACGGCTACCCGAAGAGCAGCCGCAGCCGTTTCTTGCCGAGCCATGGCACCCGCACCTCGCTCTTGGCAAAGCCTGCCGCGAGCAGCAAAGGGTTGTGGGCGCGCTTCTGGAAGCGCACCGTGATCTGGCGCTCATCGATCATCACGTGGGCGACCGCGTCGATGAAGTCGCGGAAGATGTGCTGGGATTTTGCGGTCGCGTAGCCGTTGCCGAGCCGCTCGCCGAGGAGGCGATAGAGGCTGCTGGCCATGAGCGTTAACTGCAGGTCGCAGCTGACCTTCATGGCGACCGCCGAGGAGAGGGCGTCCATATGGAAGAAATCGATGCCGTCGGCGATCCCGTTCTCGATCAGCATGCGCTGGGCGTAGCGGCCGATGAGGTGGACAGCCGAGCGGCGCAGCTGGTTGGTGAGCACGATCGTCGGCTCCTCGTGGCCGAGGTCGGTGACGGTGATCTGGCGGATCGGTCCTTCATAGTCGCGAAGACGGACGGTCTGATCGAGGATCCGCGGGGTGCGATACGCGCGGGCGATGCTCTCGAGCTGGATACGCCGCCAGGCCGAGAGCGGCTGGCGGTGGATCTCCTGGAGCAGCTTGGCATCGCGCCGCCGCAGGGTGATGAACTCGATCCCCATCTCATTGAGGCGGCTGAGGTTCCCATAGGTGGTGAGCCGGGAGTCGAACACCAGCTCCTCGGGTAGATGCCCGGTGCGGCCCTTCCAGTACTCGACGAAGCGCAGGATCTCATCGTTCTGATCCTCCTTGCGCACGGCGGCGTTACCGTAGCAGAACACACGCTTCTCGGCGTCCTGGGCGAGAAAGGCGAGTACGCCCTTTTGGCGGCGGGAGCGCTTGGAGACGTAGTGCTTCTGTAGCAATGCATCCTCGCCGTGGAAGGGGATGGTGTGGAAATCCACATCAAATGACACCCCGTGCTCGAAGCCGAGCGTGCGCATGGCATCAAACCACCGGCTCATCAGCTTCGGATAGGTCGCAGGCTCAATCCGACAGCTGTACTCGGTGAGAAAGCTGCGCTTCGGGATCACGTTGAGGCCGGCAAAGAGCGCGAGGCCCTCATCGAACACCGAGCTCATGACGTGACTGTGCCGGGCGTTGCCGAAGAGCTTCAGCGCAAGGAGCGAGCGCATGGCGGCGGCGGCGGGGATCTGCTGAGTGCCCGGAAACTCGCACCTCTCGAGCATCCGCTCGAGCGGGATCTGCGCGAGGAAGGGCACGAACAGGAACAGGCCCCCGAACTGCGTGCGGAAGTGCCGCGCTGACAAATCCAACTGCCGCACGTCGGCCACCGCAGCCACCTCAGGTCCCGGTCTCTCGGGACGCTCCTCGTCGCCACGACGTGGGAGCTTGGCGAAGCCGGCGTCTTTCAAAAGCCGCGCCACCGCCGCCGGGCTTAACCGCCGATCCTCTTCCTGAAGCGCTCGGCTGATGTCGTAGATGGAAAGGTTCTGCTTGCGCAGCTCGATCACCTTCTCGCCGACGGGTGAGCGCTTGGCCGAGGTATGCGGCCCCTTGGTCACCGGCAGGAAGAAGACGCGGTGCGGGTCGCGCCGGAATCCGTGGCAGAGCACGCGAAAGCTCCCCGGGGTGTAGCCGAAGCGCCGGGCAGCCTCGGCCGAGCCGAGCCCCTCAACGAAGTAGGCACGGAGGGCTTCGTATTGGCGGTGGGTGGGGCTGGCCGGTTCGAGGAAAACCCGCCTGAGGTCGTTGTCTGTTATCTCTTCACGAGACCTACGAGACATATCTCCACTATGTCATATTAGCGGCGGCATAGCAAGCAGAATCAAGCGGTTGACCGCAAGTCACGGCTAAAATAGCTGCCATGGCGCCTCACTACCGCCTCCAAGGTCCAGAGGCCGGGAGAGTCCTTATCAGCCCGAGCCTATGTGGCTCAGTGGCTATATGGCGATCAATCTACAGAAATGATAATAAGCGGGCGCGGCGAATGCCGAAATCCTGCAGGAAATCACGCCCCCGCCGTTAAGAAAGCCCCATCGTGGAAATCCAGGCTAGTGCAGTTGTCGCACCAATCAGTAAGATGAGCGCTGCAGCCGGACTATGTGCGGTGCGAGTTGCGAGCAAGAAGCCTGCTGAAGCGATCAACCCGCCACACTGCATGAGCTTGCGAACGTTCGTTACGCTCGCCCCATCGCGGATCATGCGATCGGACAACGAGGCGCCCAGATTGGTTGCCACGGCCATCGCCAACCACGGAGCCGCTGAAAACAATCCGGCGCTGGCAATGCTCAATCTTTGCACGTCGCGAAAGTAGCTCGGCAACCAGGAGAGGAGGACGTATAGCGTCCACGCGGATGCGAACTGGCCGGCGAGCACGGCAAAGACCGGCGATCTGCACAGCAATCGACGGAAGGACACATGAACCTCGGTCGAGCCATCCGCTCCTCTGAGGGTTCCCAACAGGTTGCGCTCGTCCGCCTCTACGCCGGGGTCATCTCTGGGATCGTTCTTTACATGCCGGAACCAAAGAGTCATCCACAATAGCCCGAGAACTCCGAACACATAAAATGGCGTCGGCCAGCCAAAGTGCGCGACGAGCCAGGCGGAGGCTGTTAAGCCAATTACCGTGCCAAGGGGGATCCCGCTGACGAAGCGTCCTGCCGCACGGGCGCGCTCGATCAACGGCACCCAGCGGCTGAACAACTCGTAGGTCGCCGGGAATAGGCCCGCCTCCCCCATTCCCATGGCCAAGCGCGTACCAATCAAGGCGGGCATTGATAGGTTCGCGGCCAGAGGCGTGAGCAGAGTGAAGATCGACCAAATTAGAACGGCGCTAGTCGCCACGAGCTTGCCGCCAAAACGGGTGGCCAGTAACCCGGCGACAAACATGCACAGCATGTAGCCAACAAAAAACGCTGATAGAACCATCCCCTTATCTGTCTGCGACCAGCCGAAGTGTTCCTTCATGGCGACCGCGGCGACCGATATGTTGACGCGGTCCGTATAGGCGATGACGCAGCCGAGAAACGTCAGTCCTACGACTATATGGCGCTTCGGCCACGAGCTAATCACGGTAATCTCGATTGACTATAGTGCGCGGATCTTGCCATTTTTCACTCCTGAGATTGCAGATGACCCTGCGTATTCGTGCAGGCGCTGCGTCGAAGGTCAGGCACAGTCCGTCGCTGACGCTGTCCTGACGACAGCGCTGGGTC
>JBAUOO010000135.1:0-12042 GCA_049579785.1 Steroidobacteraceae bacterium | reverse complement strand
CCGAGCTGCCCCTCCGAGGCGAGATAACTCAGCGCGCCTGACCAGAAGGGAAGTTGGATTTCCCCGGACGCCGAGACCTGCTGCAGGTCATTGTCGGGTGGCAAGGAGAGCAGGCCCCCGATCGACTCCGGCACGATGGACAAATAGGGATTCTGAAAATAAAGCTGATCGATGTCGTCATGAAACCAGGAGCCGGTGTAGGCGAGGCGCAGGCTCGCTTGCCGCCCGGCCCAGAGCGCTCCGGCCTCGAGGGTGTCGGTCCAATAGTCGATTGGCTCGGGCAGCTGCGCGGCCTCGGTGAGGAAGCTCGCCCCGGTGATTCCGGTACCGCTCTGTTCCGAGTGGCTCAAAGTGCCGAACAACGTCCACACGCTGCTCGTGAAATACTTGGCGCTGAGGGCGAGCGTGCGGCGGTCCGATTCGATGCGCACGCGCTCGAGGCTCGAGCCGAGCGCGGTCATCCCCGCGGTCGTGCCGGCGCTCACCCAATCCGAGGGCAGCACGAGCGTCCCAGCGCCGGCGCTGCGGTAAGGCGTCACCGTGTCATCGTATTGCCGAAGCGGCTGACCCTGATAGGTCAGGCGCAGCTCGTATCGGCCCTCCCGGCCCTCGGTCACGCGCGCGCGGCGCGACGCCAGTCCTGCCCGCTCGACATCGAAGCTGCCATAGTGGCCGCTTTTGGTGCGCCAGTGGCCGTGTCCGCCGGCCTCGAGGTACGCACCGTTGCGCGCGATTCCGCTGTAGCGCCCGAAGCTGGCGTTGGCACCCTGGGCCGTGGCGACGCCTGCCTCCACATTGGCGCTCGCGCCGGTGTAGAACGGGCAGAGCTTGCAGGTCCAACCGCTCGTGTCAGGACGCGGCGGATCCGCGTGTGCGCCTGGCGCCGCAAGCGCCGAGGCAAGCGCTGCAGCAACGGCGAGTGCGATGTGGTTGCGCCTCATGCCGGCCCCCTATCGCATCAAATCCCGCCCCGAGGGGCTGTTGGAGCCGTGCACCTGCGAGTGACAGTTGACGCAGCCGCCCACCAGCAAATAAGGATTGGGCATCCCCGCGGGCACGCCCGGCAGCCCCTGCGGGCCGTAGGGGACCGACGGGTGGCCGGCCGGGTCGTGACACTGCTGACAGAGAATCGGCGGCCGCTCCTTGAGCAGCGCCGGCTGCACCGAGCCGTGCGGGGTGTGACAGTTGGTGCAGTCCTCGCTGACCGGCTGATGCTCCCAGAGGAAAGGCCCCCGGAACTGCGCGTGACAGCTCGTGCAGGTCTCGGTCACCGTGGCTTTCACCAGCATCGCGCGCGCCGCGGAGCCGTGCGGATCGTGGCAGGAAGAGCAGGTGAGAGTGCCCTCGGGCACCGGGTGGTGGTAGGGCTCGAGTAACGCGGCGCTCACCGCCTGGTGGCACCCGGCACACACGTGAGCCTCGGTAGCCTGCACGCGCACCGGATCGGTGGCGCTATGGATCTGGTGGCAGTCGGCGCAGCTCACCTGGTTGGCGGCATGCGCGCTCGAAGCCCACATGTGCCCGACGTTTGACTTGTGGCAAGTGAGGCACATCGCGTTCTGTCGCGCGACCGGTGTCGGGGACTTCGGGCCGAATATCACGATGCCCATGGGCTTCACGCCGAATGCCTTCACGTGCGCGCCGGCGGGTCCGTGGCAGGCCTCGCACTGCAGCCCCCCCGGTCCGAAGGGGCTGCGCGGATTGCCGGGATGCGCGTGCGGGGAGCGAAAGATTCCCCCCACCTTCGAATACGTGGCGCTGTGGCAGGTCAGACAGGTATCGGCGCCGTGCTCACTGTAGCCGAGCGCCGCCGGACTGTTGGCGGGCAGCGACGGACCGGCGGCGTTGGCCGCTCCGGCGCGGCTTGCGCCAGCCACCGCCAACACCGCCCCCGCCAGCAGCACAGCGCAGGCGGCCGGTGACCTACCCCGTGCCATGAGGCGCCTGATCACGCTCAATCGGGGAAGTCGGCCAGATTGTGCACCACCTTGATGTCGGCGATCCCCCCCGGACCGTGGCATACGGCGCAGGTCTCGACGATGGGCGTTCCGGAGGAGCTCACCGAGACCAGCGCGCCGGTGGCGGTCTTGGTCGCGTTGAAGTTCGCCCCGTTTTGCAGCATGTGCTGCATCGCGAGGTTATCCACATGGCACGCCGAGCAAACGGCCGCGTTTGGTGAGATCACGACATCGTCGGTGAGGATCGTAGGACTGTTGGAAACGACCGTGGTGCCCTGGACCACGGAGTCGTCCACCGGGTAGTAACCGTTGTTGACGTGGCAGGCGTTGCAGTCCTCGATGTTGCCGGGGAATGCGATATCGAAGGTGGTCGGGCGTGCACCGTAGCCGCAGATCGTGAGGCCAGTGGGATATAGAGGATTGCCGCTCGAGTCCGTGGAACCGGAGGCATGAATCTCGTGAATGAACCGCTTGAAATCGATCGGCTGTTCCGCATTCGCCCCCGCGGTGCCGATCGGCGCGCACACCCCGGAAGCCGCCGTGTGCTGGCCGATGTCGGTCGCGTCCGGGTTGTGGCAGCTGATGCACAAATTGATGTCATTGGTGCGGTTCTGGCCGTGCAGCGTCAGCGTGCGATGGCAGGCATCGCACTTGGTGATGTCCACGACCGCCGCCGGTGCGACCGCCGCCGGATCGGTGATCGCGAAGGCCTGACTCACGCCCTGCACGCCAAGCTCGGTATTAGTCGTGCCGCTGCCCGAGAGGTTGGCGAGCGCCACCACCGCGCGGCCCTCGATCGAGACGAGCCCGGAACCGGTCGCGGTGCTCGGGACCGGCACGGTGGAGGTGGCGGTGAAGGTGCCGTTACCGTTGTCGGTCACGCCGCTCTGGAAGCTGATCGACACCGGTTGGTTCGGCGTCGGCGTCGAGCCGCTGCCGACGTTGTTGATGTCCGTGGTCGGCCAGGCCATGTCGACGTTAAGAGCGGAGCCCGACAGCTCGAACGGCCCGCTCGCATCGAGGATATCGTAGGGCGCGTTGGTGTTTGTGGGATCGACCACCTCGATGGTGATCGACGGGTTATCGCCCGGCGCGGTATTCGCGATGCTCACGATCTTGTACTGGAACTTCTGGATGGCCGCATCCACGGGTGTGGTGTGCGCCGCAACCACCTGCAGCGCCCCGTTGTCGATGTTGCTCGTCGGCCCGTGGCAGGTCACGCAGTCGGCATCGGTCACCGCGAGGTTCGCGGCGCTGTGGTTCTCTCCGGTGGTGAAATTGACGTTGTCGTGACAGGCGCCACAGGCGGCGGAGCTCGGCATCAGGGCGTAATTGCCCGACTGCGGCGCACTCGTGTCGTTCGGCGTGTGGCACTTGGTGCAGAAGCGTGTGCCGGGGCCCGACACCGTGCTGTTGTTGTTGCTGGCATCGGTCTGCGGAAAGACGACGTCGCTGAAGTCGTTGATCGAGCCTCCGTATCCGAAGATGTAGTAGCGGCCCCCGGCGACCGTCGTTGGGAGCGATACGCCCATGTGGATCTTGTGGATCATCACCTTGAAATCGAGCCCGTTGCCGCTCGAGGGGTCGAAATGGCTCGGATTGTGGCAGACCACGCAGTACTGCACCTCGGTGCGCGCCCCGCCGTGAAAGGCGAGCTGCTGATGGCAGGCGAGGCAGGCGGTGTCATCGACCGCGTCGTCGGCGTCGAACCCGCTGGTGGCGCCGGTGGCGGGAATGAAGGTGTAGACCGGGCTGTTGGTCGGTGCGAGGCCGCGGACCTCGAGCCCGAGGCGCGTCACCAGGCTCGCATCGTAGGTGACCACCGGATCGGTCGTGATGTTGTGATCGAACGTGTATTCATAAGTGCCGTCGTCGTTGTCGACCAGGGTGCCGGAACTCCCGGACTCGGTCTGGGACTGCGGCTCGGCCGTGGTGCCAACGACCGGATCGGTGGCCGTACCGTCCGCGTCGGGCAGCGGGTTGATCATCTTATAAAGATACGACTGCCACTGCGACGTTGTCAGCGGCGTAGGCGTGGGTAGTCCCGGGTACGCCTTCAGCTGTACGCCCGGCGGCACGAGCTTCGCGATTGCGAAACTGACATCGGAGGCCGGCATGCCCATAAGCGGCACACCGTCCTGATCAGCGAGCGTGAAATCGACGACCGGCTGCCCCGAGGCGGGAATCGTCACCTTGGTGATCGTGGCCGTGATCTGCGTGGCGGTGGTCACGTTGATCGCGGCAATGGGGCCCGTGGAACCGGGCGGACCGGCAGGTCCCGCAGCCCCCGCAGCGCCCGCAGCGCCCGTGGCGCCGGTGCTGCCCGTGCAGGCGGTGACAGCCAGCGCCACGGCGAGAGGTGCCAAAACCCTCAGGACCCTAATCAGCCGACTCGCCACCCAGGTGGCTCTCATCACCGTGCGCATGCTCTTCTCCTGGATGGATGAGGCACATCCCGGGCGTTTAATCGCCGATGACTCATCGGCTTAAGTCACAGCGACACCCTAGCCGGGAGGGTTCGGCCGGGCCATAGGTAATTTCCGCAATGGCTCAGCCGCCCGCAGGCGGCGGCTGCACCCACATCTGCCACAAGGGCACGAAGATCTGTAACGCCAGGGAGGCGCCCATCAAAGCGCCGCCGATCAGCACCACGAAGGCAAAGACGGGCTCGAACTTGGTGAGCCACCACGAGCCGATATCGGCCCAGATCGCGACGTACGGCATCACCAGGATGCACAGCTTCAGGACCAAGTTCATTTGGCTCAGCGAGAAGATCACTCCCGTCGCTAGGAAGATGAGACTGATGCCGAAGAGGTGAATGTGCGAGACGCGCGCCAGCTCCGCCAAGCTCGTGCCGGTATCGAAGACCACCGTCTTCCTGACCTGCTGGTAATTCGTCAGCGGCGGAATCCCCACAATCTTGCCGTTGTGGCACACGGCGCATACGGTCGTGAAGATCGGCTTGAGCGCCTCGAAACCCGCGACGGTGGCGCCGCCGTGGATCCAGTCAATGATCGCTTCCCGCTGCTGCGGCGTGGCGTTCATTGCCATGGGACCGTTCAGCATCTCTTCCAGTCGCGTGCGGTTGCGCGCGCCGTGGTATTTCAGCTGCAGTCCCTGCACCACGCTCAATCCCTGAGACTCATACGGCTTGATGTCGGCCGAGTACAACCAAAAGAGCGCGACCAGGTACCCGAAGCCGATCGTGATCAGGAAGGCGGTGAATAACGCCTTGGTGGCATGCGACAGGTGGGCGAGCGAGGGAAGTACGAGCTGCGGCATGGGCAGATCTCCGACCGCGGCCTCAGCCGCCAAACTTGCTGCGCAGGTAGGCGATCACTTCCTTGATCTGTTCCTCGGTCAGCGAGGCATCGCCGCCCTTGGGAGGCATCGCCATCGGCGAGCCCGGCCGCTGATAGCCATTGGTAATTCGATCGAGAAGCACCGCATCCGAGAGACTCAGCACGCCGCCCTTTTGCGTGAAATCCTCGGTCCCGGACACCACGCCCTTGCCATTGTCACCGTGGCACATGCTGCAGTGCGCCTGATAGATTGCCTGCCCGGGCTCGGCCGCGAAGACAGGAGCGGCTATGATTGACCCGAGCACTGCTCCACATGCCGCCCACGTCGACTTCTTCATTCTGAGGTCTCCCCGGGGTATTCGTGTGCAAACGATCGGCGCGAAGCCTGTCACGCCGGCTCGTGGGAATCAAGGGGTGCGCGGCGCACGCGAGCTTACGGCACCCCCGAGTTGCATTCGGCAGGGGCTCTTCTGCCCGTTGTCAAAATTCTCAAAAGCCAGCAAAATTCAGCTGCCAGGGGGGTATCGTGGAAAGTACCTACAAGTCCGGCCGCCCGACCGGTCGTCGAGTTGCGTATGCTATTCGGTTGGGTATCCTAAGTTGCCTCGGCAAGAGCCGGCGGCGCTAATTCAAGAGGACGCCTCATGTTCAGAGCGAGAAGCATCATCCTGGCATCGGTCGCGTTCGCGCCGCTGCTGAGCGGCTGCGGACAGAGACAGGTGAGCTACCAAAAGGACATTGAGCCCATTCTCCAGGCCAACTGCGCGACCTGCCACAGTCACAACGGTGTTGGCTACACGGTGAGCGGCTTCAGTGTCGAATCCTATGCGACGCTCATGAAGGGCACGAAATACGGCCCGGTGATTGATCCCGGTTCGAGCGCGCAGAGCAATCTCGTCTGGCTCCTCGAGCACCACGGACATCCGCAGATCAACATGCCGAAGAACTGCGAGCGGATGACGCAGAACGGACAGAATTGCGCAGCCGCCTCGACCTCGGCCCGACAGCTGAGCGGCGAGGAGGTGGCACGGATCTCCAAATGGATCGATCAGGGGGCCAAGGACAACTGACGCGGCGCTCGGGGCCGTTCGCGCTGCACGCTCACCTCGCGTAAGCCTGCCGCGCGGGGCCGCGCTTCATCTCATCCCGGATGTGCAGCCGCATCTCATCGCGAAGGTCGTTCACGCTCGCGAAGAATTCCGCCATCATGACTACCCAGACGTACATGCCACGCGCGGTGAGTCGGATCGCATTCGCCTCGTGGCGAATCGCGCCGATCAGACGCATGGCCTCGAGCTCCGGCGCCATGCGCCACCAGAACGAGCGGCCGTATTTGGCCTCGATGTATGCGTACGGTAGCGACAGTCCGAAGAGTCGCATCAGAAAATCGTATCGCATCCGTTGCTTCGCCGTGAGCACCTTACACTCGGTAATGCCGCTTGAGCCCGCTTTGAGGAGATCCCGGTAGCGATTGAGCGAGAAGGTGGTGGAGTACGCCCGGCCGTTCAGGTAGCTGAACGAGCCGCTGCCCACGCCGACGTAATCGTCCTGATTGATGATGTATTCATCGATGGGTGCCTCTGACCCCGGGGGCTCGCGCCGGGAGAAGCACCACGCAGAGGACGCCCGGTAATCCGGCAGCATGGCGCCGAGGATGCGCTCGTAGAAGTCATAGCGGCGAGCCGGGTCCGACTGACCGAGGGTCTTTTGCATCCTGCGCCGCGCCGAGGCCGCGGACATGAGCGGATAAAAGGACACCTGGTCGACCTTGAGGTCGACCAGGGTCGCGAGGTCGCGCTCGAGCGACTCGGAGGTCTGTCTCGCGAAATTGAAGATCATGTCGACGTTGAGGGTCGCAAAGCGACCTTGTGCCGCCGCGATGCGCTCGGCGGTGAGCGCTCCGCTGCCGTACGGTTCGTAGCGGCCCATCTCCTTGAGCAGCTCATCGTCGAAGCTCTGCACTCCGACGGAGAGCCTACCGACGCCGACCGAGCTCAGTGCCGCGAACACCTCCTCGGTCAGGTGGTTGGGATTGGTCTCGACCGAGACCGTCCTTACCGGCCAGAGCTTGCGAATGAGCTCGAGGGTCCTCGCGAGCTCGGCGGGCGCTACGGTCGGCGTGCCCCCGCCCACGTAAACGTCGGAAAACGCGAAGCCGCGGGCGTGATAGGACAGGATTTCCTGGCGCAGGGCCTCGAAATAGACGCGGGCCTTCTCCTCGCGGAACTGCACCCGGTGAAAGGAGCAGAACGGGCAGAGCGATTCGCAGAACGGGACATGCACGTAGAGTTGGCAGGCTTGCGCCGGCGGGGTAGGCAGGAGTTGCGTCGGCGGGACGGCATCGAAGTACATTGCGGCCGCGTACTCGTGTCGCAGGATGCGCGTCAGTGGTGCCTCGAACCAGGGGGCTCTCGCGGCCGTCTCAGTCATCGTCGCGCTCCAACTCCACGCTGGCGAGGAGCAACTCCTCGCCCGAGAGCACCCGCACCCGCCAATTGCCGCAAGCGCCGCACAGCAGTCTCGTGCTCTGCGCCTGCGACTCCGCCCCGCACTCGAGGCACTGCACGCGCACCTCGGCCCGCTCGATGATGAGCTTCGAGTCCGCGGCTACCGTGCCGGCGCTCGCCAGCGGAAAGGCACTCTCGAGCAGCGCGGGCTCCACGCCCGCCAGCGGGCCTATTTTCAGCGTGACGGATACGACCCGCCGCGCGCGCTGCTCGGCCGCCACCCGCTCCACCTGCTCCATCAGCGCCTGACAGATCGAGAGCTCATGCATCGGCAGTCGCTTGCGAGCGGCTCATCGCCCCTGGCCGAGGCCCTCGATGTAGGCCACGAGCTCCCAGATCTGCCGCTCGCTCAGCGTCGGCCACGGCGCCATGGCGGTCCCGCGAACCCCGTTGCGAATGGCGAGGAAGGTACGGCTCGCGTGGGCGCGTTGCGACCAGGGTGGCAGTGTCAGGTTTGCCGGCATGGGAACCATGAAGCTCTGTCGTTGGCCGTTGCCCTCGCCGTGCGGCCCGTGACAGATCGCGCAATGGGCGGCGAATAGCCGCGCCCCCGCACGGCGGGCCGCGGCCGAGGCAAGGATCGCATCCGGGGGGCTGGGACCTGCGGCCTCACAGCCCGAAATGACGCACGAGAGCGTGAATAGGGCGATCCGGAGCGAGAGGGGGCGCTTGCGGAGCGAGTTCGTAGCCATGAGCCTTCACTTCCCGGACGACGGCCGAGACCAAAGCGGGGAGCGCCTCGTCGACCTCCCGTGTGCGCGTCACCGCAAGTCCGATCCGGCCGGGAACGATCCCGAGCAGCACCACCGAGTCAGGATAGCGACCGATCAACCGAGCCGCATCGAGGAGGTCCGCGACCCCGACCTGGTGCACCGACAGGCGGTCGCGAACGGCGTCCCTGACCGCCTCGCCATCGAGCCGTACCAGTGTCCCGGGCGATTCGTCGGTCGCCACCGCATCGACCAGGATCAGATGTTGGGCCTCGGCGATCTCATCGAGGAGCGCGAGCCCGAGCGTGCCGCCATCGGCGAGGCGTACGCCGGGCGGCGCGCGGTATTGCGACTCCAGCCGTGCGAGCGCCAGCGGCCCTACCCCGTCATCGCCCAAAACCACGTTGCCGAGCCCGAGAACGAGCACCGGGTGGCGAGCATCCGCGCCCGCGCGAGTACCGCTCACCGCTTCGGCGCCTTCTTGCGCGACTCGAACTTGAAGCCCGAGAAGATCGAATCGAAGATCCCCAACCGCTCGACGGTCGAGTAGAGCACCACGAAATAAAGGTGCGCCACCATGAAGATGAGGATCACCCACATGCCGATGTGATGGATGAGGCGCGCCACCTGCAGCCCGCCGTAGATCGGGATCAGGAAGGCGAAGACGTGCATCGGCGAGCCCGGCCCGGCATCGACGGTATAAAGCGCCAAGCCGGTGGTGATCATGATGGCGTAGACGAGATAGATGACGGCGTAGGTGAGACCCGCCAACCCGTTGTGTCCGAGGTATTCGACCGGCTCGCGGCTGAGAAAGGTGTAGAAGGCCGTCGACCTCCACAGGCTCCGCAGCCGCTCGGCACTGACGGGGACGAACTCAGACCAGCGCGCATACCGGTTGCCGGCGAACGCCCAGTACACGCGCACCAACACCGAGAGCGTGAACACGATGGAGGTGGCGAGGTGAATGGTGCGGATGCGCGCCATGACGAGCGGCCCGCTGAAGAACGGATTGCCGATGTAGTAACCGGTGCCGGCGAGCACGAGGACCGACAGGAAGATCAGCCAGTGCACCAGGCGCACCGGCAGCTCCCAGACATACACCCGCTCCAGGTGGATCGTGTCGGGGCGTTCCGACATCGGCATTGCGCTCATGTCACCCTCACACGCGCAAGCTCCCGCCCGCCCGCATCGACCACGTGCACGCCGCAGGCCATGCAGGGATCGAAGGAATGCACGGTGCGCAGGATCTCGAGCGGCTGCTCGGGCTTGGCGACCGGCGTCCCGACGAGCGAGGCTTCATAGGGGCCGGGCTGTCCCTGCGCATCGCGGGGACCAGCGTTCCAGGTGCTCGGCACGACGCACTGATACTTGACGATCTTGCGGTCGCGAATGTGCACCCAGTGCCCGAGCGAGCCGCGCGGCGCCTCGTGGAAGCCGGCACCCATGCACTCCTGTGGCCAAGTGCTCGGGTCCCAGTGGGAGGTGTCCTGGATGCGATAGTCGCGCCGCGCCATCTGCTCGGCGAGCGCCTCGACCCACATGCCCATCGACTCGACCAGCACCTGTGCCTCGATGGCGCGTGCGGCGATGCGCCCGAGCGTCGAGAAGAGCGCGCTCGGCTGCGCGCCAAGCTGAGTGAGCGCGCCGTCGACGAGCTGCTTCACGCGCGCGGGACGGCCGAGCGAGTAGGCGACCAACATGCGCGCGAGCGGACCCACCTGCATCGGGGCGTTGTCGTAGCGTGGGGATTTGAGCCACGAGTACTTCTGATCGGTGTAGAGGCGCTTGAACGGGGGCTTTGGGCCCGTGTAATGCGGACGCGTCTCGCCCTTGTAGGGATTCAAGCCCTTGTCGTCCCCGACGCTGTAGTCGTACCAGGAGTGGGTGACGTACTCGTCGATCTTCGACTGGTCGACCGGGGCGATCTGCGACAGATCCTGGTTGTGAATGATGCCCTCGGGGATGAAGAGCTGCGGCTGAGGGCCGTCGTCCAGGGGATAGTCGCCGTAGCTCATGTAGCTCTCCACCCCGGCGCCGATTGCGAACCATTCCTTGTAGAAGGAGGCGATGGCGAGCACGTCCGGCACATAGACGCGGCTGACGAAATCGACACCATCGGCAACGAGCTTGCGCAGCTCCGCAATCGTGTCGAAGTTAAGCGAGGCCTGTTCGTCCGGATCGACGGGTGTCGCCATGCCCCCGACCAGAAAGCTCTGCAGGTGCGGGTTCTTGCCGCCCAAAATCGCGTGAATCTTGACGAAGCGGCGTTGCCAGTCGAGCGCCTCGAGATAGTGGGCGAGCGCCATCAGGTTCGCCTCCGGCGGCAATTGGTAGGCGGGATGGCCCCAGTATGCATTGGCGAAAATGCCGAGTTGCCCGCGCTCGACGAACGCCTGCACGCGCTTTTGCACGTCGGAGAAGTACGTCTTGCTCGAGAGCGGCCAGTCGGAGATCGACTGGGCGAGCGAGGCGGTCTTGGCCGGATCGCCCTTCAAGGCGCTGACGACATCCACCCAGTCGAGGGCCTGCAGATGATAGAAATGAATGACGTGGTCGTGCACGTTCTGCGCGGCCATGACGAGGTTGCGCAGGATGCGCGCGTTCGGCGGCGGCGTGGCGCCGATCGCATGCTCGACCGCCCGGATCGAGGCGATGGCATGTACCGTAGTACACACGCCGCAGATGCGTTGCGTGAATGCCCAGGCATCGCGCGGGTCGCGTCCTTCGAGGATGAGCTCGATGCCGCGAAACATGGTCGAGGAGGACCAGGCCTCGGTCACAGCCCCTTTCTCCACCTCCGCCTCGATGCGCAGGTGTCCCTCGATTCGCGAGATCGGGTCGACGACGACGTGGGTCATTATTGGTCTCCTGCCTTCGGCTTGTCACTGCCGGGCGGCTTGTCGCCGCCCTGCTCGCTGCCTTTTTCGACCGCATTGTGACTGCGCGGCGGCGGTGGATGGCCCCGCCTGTAGCGAGTCACCTCGCCGATGCCGTGCGCGATGGCGCCGACTGCGACCGCGCCGGTGAGCCCGAGCCCGACCGGGTCGAGCCACTCGCTCGCGTTGACTCCGGCGACATTCGGCAGCCGCTCGTAGAAAGGGGTCATCGTGTCCCAGAAGTTCGGCTCGGCGCAGCCGATGCAGGGATGGCCGCAGCCGACCGGCCAGTTGGTGTGGCCGTTCCACTGCACGTTCGGACAGTTCTGCGAGGTCGCCGGTCCCTTGCAGCCCATGTGATAGAGGCAGGCGCCATGGCGGTGAGCCTCATCACCCCACTGTTCCACGAACTGACCGGAGTCGAAATGCGCCCGCCGCTCGCAGCCGTCATGGATCGTCTTGCCGTAAGCAAAGAGGGGCCGGCGGTATTGATCGAGCGGCGGCCACCGCTTGGTGGTGAGATAGTAGACGAGGAGCGCAGTAATGTTGTCCGCATTCGCCGGGCAGGCGGACATGTTGATGAGGTTCTTGACACCCGGTACCGCGTCGGCGACCGAGAGCGCGCCAGTCGGGTTCGGGCGGGCGGCCGGAATGCCGCCGAAGGTGGCGCAAGTCCCCACGGCGACGGT
>JBAUOO010000134.1:0-20109 GCA_049579785.1 Steroidobacteraceae bacterium | reverse complement strand
CATCGTTCTCGTGCCTGCCCCCGCCGAGCGCATCGAGCCGAGCACGAACGGAATCGCGAGCAGGACCGAGAAGGCGATCGCCACCGTGCGCGCGATCTTCGACCAGAAGGCGAAGAGGTATTGCCTGGCATCGAGCGAGTTGGCGTGGAAGTATCCGATGAGCTGCCAGAGCGAGCTCAGCGTCAACTGCTCCGGGTCCTGCACCGCGAGGCCGAGAAAGCCCGCGGTGAGGTTCGATTGCAGCTCCTTCCGGCTCGGGGCGCTGGCGGTCACCCGATCCACGGGAGGCGGACGGCACTGTGCGGCAGGCTGCTCGCAGCCCGCTTGCGTGGCCGGCGCACCCGCGCTCCCGTAGAGGAAGCGCGACTCGGTGTAGCCGCCGAGCATCCACGTGTGATGACCCACGGCGGTCGCGCTCGCGGCGCGGCCGATGGAAAGAAGCGTGTGCTGCGGGGAGAGCTCGAACACCTGCATGCCGGCGAACTGTCGCGACCCCGACTGCCGCGCCACATTGAGGATCAGGTCCCCGTCACGGACCCAGGCGCCGGTGCCGCCGCCGAAACCGATGCTGTTGAACTGGCTGAAGGCCTTCTGCTGGTTCGCGGCCTCCTGCAGCTGAGGCGCCCACTCCCCGAGCGCGCCCTCGAAGAGGATGAGCAGGGCGGCGGCGATGAGCGCGGTGCCGGCGAGACGAGTGACAGAGACGCCCGTGGCGCGGATGACCGTGATCTCGCTGCCGCGCGCGAGCTGGCCGAAGCCGATCACCGAGCCGATGAGAGCCGTGATCGGCAACAGCTGATACACCTGCTGCGGCAGGTTGAGCAGGGTATACCACAGGGCATCGGCGACGGTGTAATGGCCCACACCGATATCACCCTGTTGACTGATGAAGAGGAACAGCCCGCCGAGGACGAGCAACACCGCCATGACGAGCACCACCGCGCCGAAGACGGTACGTACGATGTAGCGGTCGAGCACGCTCATGGGCCGCTCATCCGGTAGCGAAGGCGTTGCGCGACGCGCGGCCCGAGGATCACCGCCACCGCAAGCAACGCCACCGCGGCGTGTGTCCACCAGAGGCCGAGCGCCACGGGGACCACCCCGTGGGCAATCCATTGCTGACCGGCGGAGATCAGATTCCAATAGATGACATAAATCACGGGGGCGAGCCATACGTGCGCGTAGCGGCCCTGCCGCGGCTTCAGGTGCGCAAGCGGCACCGCGAGCACCGTCAGCACGATGCACATGAGCGGCATCGAGAGCCGCCACTGAAACTCCGCCTGGCGCTTGGGGTCCGCGGAGGCAAGGAGCGCCGCAGTCGGCTGCGCATCGAGATCGGTCACCACGGCATTGGCCGGCGGCACGTGCACCGGAATGCTGAGCTCGGTGTAGTTGCTGGTGCGGAACTGCCGACTGCCGGGCACGCCCTCGAAGCGCTCGCCATCGAGCAGTTTGATGGTTTGAGTGTTGCCATCCGGAGCCACGGTGTGCAACGCCTGGTGGGCGACCGCCACTTCCACGACCGGGCCCTGGTGTCTTTCCACGAACACGTTCTGCAGCGTTCCATCGCGATCGACCTTCTCGGCATACACGACTCCGCTGCCACCGCCGAAGGCGCGGAAGATGCCGGCTTGCAGCGGCGCGAACTGCCCGGCGCGCACGGCGGCGTTGCGGATCGTCAGCGCCTGCGCCGTGGCGCCAGGGGCGACGATGAGCGTGAGCGCCGCAAGTCCGATCGCGAGAACGACCCCGAGGCCGATCACCGGGCCGTATAGCGTCATGGGCCTGACGCCGCAGGCGAGCGCCGCGGCGAGCTCGCTATCGTGATAGAGCCTGCCGAGGGCGAGAACGATGCCGAGCAGAAGGCCGAATGGCACGAGGAAGCTGAGATACTGGAGGATCCCGAGGTAGATGAGCTCGAGCACCACGCCCTGAGGAAACTGGCTCGATGCGGCCCTCTCGAGCACCTCCGCCACCTGGTTGGCGAGCAGGATGATGAGCACCACGCCCATCACCACGATCCAGGCCGTGATGACTTCGCGCAGCACGTAGCGCCCGATGATTTTCCCCAAGCGATGGCCTGCCGTGACTTTCCCCGCCGGACCGCCCGGTGGGTTACACTAAAATAACTAAGTTAAAGCAGACGGTTGCGCGCCTCAAGGGTTCGCCGCCGCAAGCCAAGAATCTTCGGCGCTGAGCCGGTCTGGGGATATGCGATGCGATGTGAGACCTGGAGCAAGGGGGTCGCCGCCCTCGACGTGGACTGCCTGGTAGTCGGGATATTCGAGGAGGGGGAGCTCAGCGGGGAGGGGCAGGCCGTCGATTCGGCCTGCGGCGGGCGACTGAAGAAGCTGCTCGCCCGCGGGGATTTTGCCGGCAAGCCGGCCGAGACGCTGCTGATCGCGGACCTGCCGGGTCTTACCGCCTCGCGCGTCCTGCTCACGGGCCTCGGCACGAAGAAGAGCTTCGGCCGCAAGGCATGGCGGAAAGCCTGGTCCGCTGGCGTCGCGGCGCTCGCGAAGACCGGTATCGCAAGCGCCGCGGTTGCGCTCGAAAGACCCGACGCGAAGGAGCTCGACGACTACTATTTCGGCCGTGCGGTGGCGGAAATCGCCGGCGCGGGCCTCTATCGCGTCAACGATCTCAAAAGCGGCAAGAAGCCGAAGCCCGTCCCGCTCGAGCGGGTCCTCGCCGGCCCGGCGGCCAGAAGCGCGGCGGCAAAGGTGAGCCGCGGCTTGGCGCATGGGGCGGCGATCGCCGAGGCCTGCAAGCTGCAACGCGACCTTGCGAATCTGCCGGCCAACGTCTGCACACCGGTATTTCTTGCCGAAGAGACCCGGGCGCTCGCCAAGCGCCATCGATCGCTGCGGGTGCGGGTGCTCGATGAGCCGGCCATCCGTCGGGAGAAGATGGGCTGTCTGCTCGCGGTCTCGCAGGGAAGCGAGCAGCCGCCGCGGTTCATCGTGATCGAGCACAGCGGCACCGCCACCCGCAAGGGCCGCCCGGGCCCATCGGGACCGCCCCCGGTGGTGCTGGTCGGCAAGGGCGTGACTTTCGACACCGGCGGTATCTCCCTGAAGGACCCTGGGGCCATGGACGAGATGAAATTCGACATGAGCGGCGCGGCGGCGGTGATCGCCGCGCTGATGCTCGCCGCATCGCTCGATCTGCCGCTGCGCGTGGTGGGGCTCGTCGCCGCGGTCGAGAACATGCCGGACGGTAAGGCGGTGAAACCCGGCGACATCGCGACCAGCGCCTCCGGACAGACGGTGGAGATTCTCAACACCGATGCCGAAGGGCGGTTGATTCTCTGCGATGCGCTGCACTACGCGCGCCGCTTCCACCCTGCCGCGGTGGTGGACATCGCGACACTCACGGGCGCCTGTGTCATCGCGCTTGGCCATCACCACGCCGGCGCCATGGGCAATGACGAGGCGCTGGTCGGGGAACTGGTCGAGGCGGGTGTGCGCGCCGACGATCGCGCCTGGCCGCTGCCGCTGACGGATGACTACGCAGAGCAGCTCAAGAGCAATTTCGCGGACTTCGCCAATGTCGGCGGGCGGGACGGCGGTGCCATCACGGCCGCCGCGTTTCTCGGCAAATTCACGCAGGGGATGAAATGGGCGCACCTCGACGTAGCGGGCACCGCCTATCAGAGCGGTGCGCAGAAGGGCAGCACCGGGCGTCCGACGGCGCTGCTCGCGGATTTTCTGCTCCATCGCGCCCGTCTCTGAGACGCCATGGGGTAAGTCATGGCCGACAGCGACGGCATCTCAGCTACTGCCGGCCCGAGCGGCGCCGACTCCTCGCCGCCCGCCTCCTGCACCGCTGAGCCGCTCGCCGATGCCTCCGCGACTCGCGATCGCGGCTCGCAGAGACCCAATCCACGCGTTGATTTCTACGTGCTCGGGGACACCGCGAGCTCGGCGCGCCTGAAGCTCGCCTGTCGGCTCGCGGAGAAAGCCTATCTCGCCTCGCAGCGCGCGCTCATCTGGCACACCGACCGCGCCGAGCTGCAGGCGCTCGATGAGCTGCTGTGGACCTTCGCCGAGGGCAGCTTCGTACCGCACGAGTGGCTGACTTCCAACTCCGACGCGGGAGACTCTGACACCCACGCTTTCGAGTCTGAGTACCCCGGGAAACCACCGGTGCTGCTCAGCGCGGGCTGGCCCGTGCCACTGGCCGTCCCTGGCGGCGGGGCCCGTTTCCCAGCGCCCTCTCCGCCGTCTGAGCGGGTCTCAGAGAGCCCGGAGGCCGTGTCCGGGCGCTCGTTGCTTCGCAACTCGCCCGGGGCGGAGCTCGACTTCGTGGTGAATCTCGCATCCGAGCCGCCACCTTTCCTGCACCTGACGCGCCGGGTCGCCGAGATCGTCGATGCAGACGAGGCGCGCCGGCGCGCCGCTCGGGCGCGCTTCAAGGCCTACCGCGCGCTCGGCATCGAGCCCGCCACCCATACCCTGCGCGCCGAATAGGGGCTTGCGACCGCTATAATGCCCTGAGAATTCACTCAGGGCCCCTCTCAGCATGGACAAGGCGTACTCGCCGCACGAGATCGAGCGGCGGATCTACGAGCAGTGGGAATCGCGCGGCTGGTTCGCTCCCGCCGGTCATGGCGCGCCCTTCTGCATCATGATCCCGCCGCCCAACGTGACCGGCACGCTGCACATGGGGCACGCGTTCAACCACACGCTGATGGATCTTCTCACCCGCTATCACCGCATGCGGGGGGACGATACGCTCTGGCAGCCCGGGACCGATCACGCCGGCATCGCCACCCAGATGGTGGTCGAGCGCCAGCTCGAGGCGAAGGGGATGCGTCGCGCGGATCTCGGACGCGAGGCCTTCATCGAGCGAGTGTGGGAGTGGAAGGCCCAATCAGGCGGGATCATGGCGGCGCAGATGCGCCGGCTCGGCGACTCCGTCGACTGGTCGCGCGATCGCTTCACGATGGACGAGAGCCTCTCGCGCGCGGTGATCGAGGTGTTCGTGCGCTTGCACGAGGACGGCCTCATCTATCGTGGCAAGCGACTGGTCAACTGGGATCCGCTGCTGCTCACCGCGCTCTCGGACCTCGAGGTGCAGAGTGAGGAGGAGGAGGGACATCTCTGGCACCTGCGCTATCCTCTCGAGGACGGCTCCGCTCACGTGGTGGTCGCGACCACCCGTCCGGAAACCATGTTGGGAGACAGCGCCGTCGCCGTGAATCCGGACGATGAGCGCTATCGGCATCTCATCGGCCGGCGCCTGCGACTGCCGCTCGCCGAGCGCTCGATCCCCGTGATCGGCGATGCCTACGTCGATGCCTCCTTCGGCTCCGGCTGCGTGAAGATCACTCCGGCGCACGACTTCAACGACTACGAGATCGGGCTGCGCCACGGTCTCGAGCCGATCAACATCCTGACGCCGCGCGCCACGCTCAATGAGAACGTGCCGCAGCGCTTCCGCGGCCTCGATCGTTTCGAGGCCCGCAAGCGCGTGCTGGCGGAGCTCGACGCGGCGGGCCTGCTCGGCAAGACCGAGAAACACAAGCTCGTGGTGCCGCGCGGGGACCGCAGCGGGGCGATCTTGGAGCCCTATCTCACCGATCAGTGGTACGTGCGGATCGCCCCGCTCGCCGCCCCGGCGATCGCCGCGGTCGAAAGCGGCCGCACGCGCTTCGTGCCGGAGAGCTGGTCGAAGACCTACTTCGAGTGGATGCGCAACATCAAGGACTGGTGCATCAGCCGCCAGCTCTGGTGGGGGCATCGCATCCCGGCATGGCACGACAACCGCGGCAACATCTACGTCGCTCGCAGCGAGGCGGAGGCAAGAAGCAAACACCACCTCGGCGCCGAGGTCGAACTGCGCCAGGACGAGGACGTGCTCGATACGTGGTTTTCATCGGCGCTCTGGCCATTCTCGACCCTCGGTTGGCCGGCGAAGACCGCCGCGCTCGGGAGGTACTATCCGAGCACGGTGCTGCTCACCGGTTTCGACATCATCTTCTTCTGGGTCGCGCGCATGATGATGATGGGCCTTAGGATCATGGGGGACGTGCCTTTCCGGGACGTCTACATCCACGGACTCATCCGCGATGAGCAGGGCGAGAAGATGTCGAAGTCCAAGGGCAACGTCATCGACCCGCTCGACATCGTCGACGGCATCGATCTCGAGACGCTCATCGCCAAACGCACCAGCGGCCTCATGCAGCCGCAGATGAAATCCAGGATCGAGAAGGCGACGCGCAAGGAGTATCCCGAGGGTATCGCCTCGCACGGCACCGACGCGTTGCGCTTCACCTTCGCCGCCCTCGCCTCCCCGAGCCGGGACATCCGTTTCGATCTTGCCCGTGTCGCCGGCTACCGCAACTTCTGCAACAAACTCTGGAACGCCGCGCGCTTCGTCACCCTGAGCGTCGCGGATGACGAGCGGGAGTCTGCCGACGATGGCGCCCGCGGCGCCGTGGAGCTCTCCCTCGCCGACCGCTGGATCCGCTCGCGCTTCGGACGCGCCGTGGAGATGGCCGAGAGGGCCCTCGCCGACTACCGCTTCGATTACGCCGCCGCGGCACTTTACGAGTTTACCTGGTACGAGTTCTGCGACTGGTACCTCGAGCTCACCAAGTCCGTGCTGCAATCCGATTCCGCCTCGCCGGCGGCGCGCGCCGGCACGCGCCGCACGCTGCTCGAGGTGCTCGAGGCGCTGCAGCGCGCGCTGCACCCGCTGATGCCTTTCATCACGGAGGAGATCTGGCAACGCATCGCGCCGCTCGCCGGCCGCGCAGGTCCGACGGTGATGTTGGCGCGCTACCCGCGGGCCGCCGACTTCCCCCTCGACGAGACCGCCGAGCGCGAAGTCAGTTGGCTGAAGTCCTTCATCCTCGGCGTGCGCCAGATCCGCGGCGAGATGAACATCAATCCCTCGCGCCACATGCCGCTCCTTTACCGCAACGCGTCCGCGCACGAGGTCGAGCTCATCAGGCGCCATCACGCCTGGCTCGAGCGCCTCGCCGGCATCGAGCCCCCGCGCGAGCTTGCCGCGGGCGAGCCGCAACCCCAGGCCGCGACCGCGCTCATCGGCGAGCTCACCCTCCTCGTCCCCATGGCGGGCCTCATCGATGCGGCCGCCGAAGCCGAGCGGCTCGGCAAGCTCCTCGCCCGCGCCAACTCCGATCTCGAGAAGACCCGCGCCCGCCTCGCCAACGAAAGCTTCGTCCGCAACGCGCCCGAAGCGGTCGTGACCGGCGAACGCCAGCGCCTGGGCGAGATCGAGCAAACCGTTGCACGGCTCGCGAGCCAACTGAAGCGGGTGCGGGATCTGCTGCGGCCGGGAGCCGTATGAGTGCGGCTGCGGCGCGGGACCGCGATGCGACGGCCATGCAGCGCACGCTCGAAGCCCTGGAGACCATCGTTCTCGGCAAGCCGCGGCAACTGAGGCTCTGCTTCGCCTGCCTGCTCGCCCGCGGGCACCTGCTCATCGAGGACGTCCCCGGCGTCGGCAAGACCACCCTCGCGCACGCACTGGCGCAGGTGCTCGGACTCGCCTGGCAACGGGTGCAGTTCACCAGCGACCTGCTGCCGGCCGACATCATCGGCGTCTCGATCTTCGATCGGGTGAGCCAGCAGTTCAGGTTCCGTCAAGGACCGATATTCACGCAACTGCTGCTGGCCGATGAGGTAAACCGGGCGAGCCCGCGCACCCAGAGCGCTCTGCTCGAGGCGATGGAGGAGCGACAGGTGAGCGTGGACGGCACGACTTATCGGCTTGCCGAGCCCTTCTTCGTGGTGGCTACCCAGAATCCCCATGAGCCGCTCGGCACCTTCCCTCTGCCGGAGTCGCAGCTCGACCGGTTCCTCATGCGCGTGACGCTGGGCTACCCCGATGCCGCCCATGAGCGGGAGCTGCTCAGAAGCGGGGACCGCCGCGACATGATCGCCCAACTCGAGCCGGCGCTCGGACCCGAGGCGGTGGTGCGCGCCCAAGCCCTGGTGCGCGCCACTCATGTCTCGGAGCCTTTGCTCGATTACGCGCAGAGCCTCATTGTCAGAACGCGCGATCGCTCGGATCTGAAGCTCGGGTTGTCACCGCGCGCGGGCCAGGGACTGATCCGCTGCGCCCAGGCGTGGGCGCGTCTCGCCGGACGATCGGCGGTGCTTCCGGAAGACGTGCAGGCGGTGCTGCCGGCCGTGGTCGAACACCGGCTCGAGCGCCACGACAGCGGGCCCCATGACTCGAGCGGCTCTGCGGCAGCGCTGGATGTGGCCGAGGAGCTGATCAGGACGGTGCCGGTTCCGTTGTAACTCATGCCCAGGATCCGGCCAGTTGCGGGACTGCGGGCACGATTGCGCCAGCGCGCCGCCGCTTGGGCGCGGCGACGCCAGGGACCGGACCGCCTGCCGCTGACGCTCGCGCGGCGTCGTCTCTACATCCTGCCGACGGGCGTCGGCATGGGGTTCGCAGCTCTGGTGCTGACCATGCTCGCGGCGGGGCTGAACTATGCCAACAGCTTGGCGCTCCTGCTCACGTTCCTGCTCGCGGGATTCGCGCTCGTCGCCATGCACGAGTGTCATCGGAATCTGCTCGGCGTAGCGCTGCTCGAGGCCGCGGCGCAACCGATGTTCGCCGGCTCGCCGGGGATCCTGCGCCTGGGGCTCGAGAACCTGTCGCGGCTGCGGCGCTATCGCATCCAAGCCGCGATCGAGGACCAGGCGGGCGTGACGGTGGATCTGCACACGGGCAGTCGCGTGCAAATCGAGCTGCCGATCCCGGCGCTCAGACGAGGCCTGCGGCACATCGATCGGCTGCGAGTCAGCAGCTCGCATCCCTTCGGTCTTTTCCGGGTCTGGACCTGGGTTCACGCGAGCATCGAGGTGGTCGTTTATCCGCGCGCCGCCGGCTCGTTGCCGTTGCCGGCCGACCGTGGCGCGAGCCCCGGCGCATCCTCGCGCGGCACCGCCGGCGCGGACGAGTGGGTCGGGTTGCGTCCGTTTCGCGACGGGGACTCTCCGCGACAGGTGGCCTGGAAGGCTTATGCGCGCGAAGCACCGCTGCTCGTCAAGGAATACAGCTCCGCCGGCTCGCCGCTTCGCATGCTCTCGCTCGAGGATGCCCGGCAACCGGACATCGAGTCACGTCTCGCCCAGCTCGCGCGCTGGATCGTCGACGCCGAAGCGGGCGGAAGCCTCTACGGGCTCGAGCTGCCGGGGGAGCGCATCGGCGCGCATCGCGGGCCGGACCATCGCCATCGGTGCCTGTCGGCACTCGCGTCGTACGATTCATGAGCGCCACACGCACCGCCGCGGTCGCCACACGCGCGCCGTTGCTGTGGGTTTGCGCGGCGAGCGCTGCGGCCGTTCTGCTGCATGCGACCCAGTTCTCGGCCTGGATCACGCTCACCGCCCTCGCGCTCATAGGCTGGCGGCTCGCGGCGGTGCTCGGCGCCGTGCGGCTGCCGGGAAGCATCGCGCGCATCGTGCTCGGGCTGTCACTTCTGGCCGCGGTGCTGGCTCAGTTCCATGCGTTCAACGGCCTCGCTCCCGGCACGGCGATGCTCATGTTGATGGCATCGCTCAAGCTGCTCGAGACACGCGGCCGGCGCGATCAGTACATCGTGATCGGGGGAGCGCTGTTTCTTCTCCTGGCGGCATGCCTCTACGGCCAAGCGCTCGCGCGCGTGCCGCTCTACGCGCTCGCGGCGCTCTTGTGCTGCTCGGCGCTCGCGGTCGTCGCCTACATGCCGGTAACGGATGACGGGGTTTTCACGGCGCCGGCGGGCCTGCGGCCACTCGAGGCCGTCGCACTCGCGGCCCGCACGCTGCTTTACGCCACACCGCTTGCGATTCTGCTGTTTCTCTTCTTCCCGCGGCTGCCCGGGCACCTCTGGACTCTGACGTCGGGGGAAGATGCCGTGACCGGACTTGGCGACACGCTGACCCCCGGCAGCATCACCCAACTCACCGCCTCGTACGACATCGCCTTCCGGGTACGCTTCGATGGCAGGCCGCCGCCGCCCGAGGAGCGTTACTGGCGCGGTCCGGTGATGAACGCATTCGACGGCGCCACCTGGAGGAGCGGATCGTACTCACCCGGTGGGGCGCAGCGGCTCGACTGCCTCTCCAGGCCCTACGGCTATCGCCTCTACCTCGAGCCCACCAACAGGCGCTGGTGGCTCGCCCTCGACACCGTCATGGGCTCCCCGAGCCCGAGTGTCCGTTACACCGGCGACTACGAGCTCATCGCCACGAATCCGGTCGAGCAGCCGCTGAGCTACCACGCGGTCTCCTGCGCCAACGCGCGCGCGCTCGGGCCGCTCCCGGCCGCGGCGCGGCTCGAGGACACTCAACTTCCTCCGGGTCGCAATCCGCGCACGCGGGCCTTGGCGCTGCGACTGCGCCCCGGCGCCGGCTCGGACGCCGCGTTCGTGCGGGCGGTCCTCGCCTTCCTGCGCACGGGCGGGTTCTCCTACTCGCTCACGCCGCCGCCCCTCGGACCGGATCCGATCGATGACTTTCTTTTCAACACGCGCACGGGCTTTTGCGGTCATTATGCCTCGGCATTCGTGGACCTGATGAGAGCCGGCGGCATTCCGGCGCGGGTGGTCACCGGGTATCTCGGCGGCCAATGGAATCCCTACGACGGCACGTTCATCGTGCGCCAGTCGGATGCGCACGCCTGGGCGGAAGTCTGGCTCGGCGGGCGCGGATGGACGCGAGTGGATCCGACCGCGGTGGTCGCGCCCGAAAGACTCTACCGCGGCATTCTCGATCTGCTGCCGAACGCGGTCTCCGCCTCCGCGCGGCTGGTGCACGCGTGGCCCTGGCTCGGCGCGGCACTCGAGCGTTGGGAGGCGCTCAACGGCTGGTGGAGCGAGCGCGTGGTGAGCTTCAACTACCGTTCCCAGCTGGATCTGCTCCGCGAGCTCGGCGTTCACTCGCCGCAGCTGCGCGATGCGGGCTGGGCGTTCGCGGTGACACTCTCGGTGTGGCTGGCGTGGATCTCGTGGCAGCTCGGCACAGGCGCCGGCGACGCGCGGCCGGACCGGCTGGGACGCGCTTATCGCCGGTTGTGCCGCAAAATCGCCCGGGCAGGCCTGCCACGCGCCTCGCACCAGGGACCGCTCGCCTACGCGCAAGTGATCCTTCGCTACCGAGCCGACCTCGCCGCGCGGGTACGGCCGTTGCTCGAGGAGTATGCCGAGCTGCGCTTCGGAATCACTTCCCCCTCGGCGCACGATCAGAAGCTGCGGTCGTTCGAGCGCGCGGTCGCCCGACTCTCGGTCCGGCGGCCCCGAGCGCGCAGGGGCAGCGCCCCAAGGGGCCGCGATTGAAAAAGGTATTTTCCGGGGGCCTGCACTTCACACCGCGTGCTCGCGCGTCTCCCGGAACGTGATGTCCGGCCAGCGCTCGATCGTAAGCTCGAGGTTCACCCGCGAAGGCGCGAGGAACACCAGCGCCCCCGCATGATCCACCGCGAGATGCTCGTGCGCCCGGCTGCGAAACTCCTCGAGCTTTCTGCCCTCGGTGGCATCGATCCATCGTGCCGTATGCACGTTCACGGGCTCGAACACGCACTGCACGCCATATTCATCCTGCAAGCGGAACGCCACGACCTCGAACTGAAGCTGCCCGACCGCCCCGAGAATGAGCTCGTTGTTGCGCACCGGCTTGAACAGCTGCGTCGCGCCTTCCTCACAAAGCTGTGACAAGCCCTTCTGCAGCGCCTTTATCTTCAGGGGATCCTTCAGCACCGCGCGCCGGAAGATCTCCGGCGCGAAGTTGGGTACGCCCGTGAAGGCGAGTTTCTCACCCTCGGTGAACGTGTCTCCGATGTTGATCGTGCCGTGGTTGTGCAACCCGATGATATCGCCCGCGTAGGCGTCCTGCGCCTGCTCGCGCTCGGCCGCCATGAAAGTGAGCGCATCGGATACCCGCACCTCCTTGCCGAGCCGCACGTGATAGAGCCGCATGCCACGGGTGTACTTCCCGGAGCACAGGCGCAGGAAGGCGATCCGGTCGCGATGTCCCGGATCCATGTTGGCCTGGATCTTGAACACGAACCCGGAGAGGGCCTCCTCCGTAGGCTCCACGTGCCGCTCCCGCGCATCGCGCGGCAGAGGTCCGGGGGCATGGGCCACGAAGGCCGCGAGCAGCTCCTCGACGCCGAAGTTGTTGATCGCCGAGCCGAAGAAAACCGGTGTCTGGCGCCCGGCGCGGTAGCCCGCCTCATCGAATGCCGCCGTCGCGCCCCTGACGAGCTCGATCTCATCGGCAATCGCATCCAGACGATCCCCGAGCAGCTCGCGGGCGGCGGCGCTGCGCAGCCCCTCGATCACGCGGTTCTCGCCGACCCGGCCGCGCTCGCCGGGCAGATACACGTAAATGCGATCCTGCAGCAGATGATAGATCCCGCGCAGCTCCCGTCCCATGCCGATGGGCCAGGTGACGGGGGCCGTGGCGATGCCCAACACCTTCTCGATCTCATCGAGCAGCTCGATCGGCGCGCGCCCGTCCCGGTCGAGCTTGTTGATGAAAGTCATGATCGGCGTGTCGCGCAGGCGGCAGACCTCCATCAGCTTGATGGTGCGCTCCTCGACGCCCTTGGCGCAGTCGATCACCATCAGCGCCGAATCGACGGCCGTCAGCGTGCGGTAGGTATCCTCCGAGAAGTCCTCGTGGCCCGGCGTGTCGAGGAGGTTCACGATGCACTCGCGATAGGGAAACTGCATCACCGAGGATGTCACCGAGATGCCGCGCTGCTGCTCGAGCCGCATCCAGTCGGAAGTCGCATGGCGGGTCGCCTTGCGCCCCTTGACGGTGCCCGCCATCTGGATGGCGCCGCCGAAGAGCAGCAGTTTCTCGGTGAGCGTGGTCTTGCCGGCGTCAGGGTGCGAGATGATCGCAAAAGTGCGCCGCCGATGGATCTCGGCAGTCATTTCAGTCATGGATCGGTCGTCAGGTCGGGTGATGCGGGGCGCGGCGGCCGCGCAGCGGAAGTCTCAGCACGGCGGCGTCCTCCCTGCCGCCCACCGCCTGGTAATAGCCGCGGCGCATGCCGACCTGCTCGAAGCCGATCGCCTGGTACAGGCGAATCGCCGCCGCGTTGGAGGGCCGAACCTCGAGAAACGCCTCGCTCATGCCCGCGGCAGCTCCGCGGTCCAGAAGGTATCCGAGCATGCGACGGCCGAGCCCGCGGCAGCGCTGAGAGCCGGCCACGCACAGGTTCAGGATGTGAGCCTCGCCGGCTCCGACGCTCATGACGCCGTATCCGATGATCTGACTGCCCAGCGCCACCACGCGACAGACGTATCCGACCCGCAGGCAATCGCGGAAGATGCCCTCGCTCCAGGGAAACTGGTACGAGGCGCGCTCCACCGCGAACACCTCGGTGATGTCCGCGTCCGTCATGGGGCGGATGCGGATCTCCGGGGCGGCATCGAGCAGCTCAGGAGCGGTGGCCATTCAGGGTACGCCTGTCGTCAGTTGCCGGAACACGCTACGCGCGAACTTCAGGTCCTCCCACGCCTTGCGCTTATCCGCCGGCGAGCGCAGGAGATAGGCGGGATGATACGTCACCACGAGGGGAGTGTTCAGCTCGCCGAACCGATGCACCCGGCCGCGCAGGCGGCTCAAGGACTCCTCCGTCCCCAGCAGGTTCTGGGCCGCGATCCGGCCGACCGCGAGCAGGAGGCGGGGGCGCACCATCTCGATCTGGCGCCGCAGATACGGCAGGCAAGCGGCCACTTCCTCCGGGCGCGGATCCCGGTTGTTCGGCGGTCGGCTCTTGAGGATGTTGGCGATGTAGACATTCTCCGCGCGGCTCAAGCCGATGGCGCGCAGCATCGCATCGAGCAGCTGTCCGGCACGCCCGACGAAGGGCTCCCCGCGCCGGTCCTCCTCGGCCCCGGGCGCCTCGCCGATCACCATCCACTCGGCCCGGGGATTGCCGACCCCGACGACCCCTTGCGTGCGCCCGGCATGCAGGGCGCATCGGGTGCATTGCAGCACCTCGGCCCGCAGCGCTTCCCATCCGGCCGCGTTTTCCTGACACCCCGCCTTCTCGCGGCCGGGGGATCCCAGAGGGCTCCCGGGGCCTCGCCCCTCCGGGGCCGGCGCCGCGCGCCGTCCAAAATCGCTCCCGGCGATCTTCTCGCGGCGCACCCAGAGGTCGATGCCGATCGCCCGCAGGTATTCGGTGCGCCGCGCGGAGTGCATCAGACGGGTGTGGCTCGCCGCAGACGGCGAATGCGGCGAAACAGCCAGATGAGGGGAGCCGACGCCGCGTAAGTGCCGAAGATCGCCAGCAACAATATCGGCGGCTCGACGGCGTTCAGCACGACCGCGATCAGGACGACGATGAGCACCACCAGCAGCAGGGAGACGAAGCGAACGCGCCGATCGAGGTTGAACTGCTTGAAGCTCGGGTAGCCGAACCGGCTCACCATGAGCGCGCCCGCCGCGGCCGTCACCGTGAAGGCGAGAAAGAGCCCGGTAAGGCCGGGCTCGCGCCACTGGCTCGAGGCCCAGACGAAGGCCGCGACGATCGCGGCGCCGGAGGGGCTCGGCAAGCCCTCGAAGTAGCGCTTGTCCGCGGTCGGAGCGCGGGCATTGAAGCGCGCGAGCCGCAGCGCCGCCGTCACCGCATAGAAAAAACAGGCGAGCCAGCCGAAGCGCCCCCACTCGTGGCCGAACTCCGCGATCCGCACCACGCCCCACTGGTAGGCGACGATGGCGGGGGCGAGGCCGAAGGACACCATGTCGGCGAGACTGTCGTACTCTTTGCCGAACGCGCTCTCGGTACGCGTGAGCCGGGCGATGCGCCCATCCAGCGTGTCGAAGATCATCGCCACGAACACCGCCTCACCCGCGGCCGCGAAGTGCTTGTCGATCGCGGCGACGATGGCGTAGAACCCCGCGAAGAGGCATCCAGTGGTCAGCAGGTTCGGCAGGAGATAAATCCCCTTGCGCCGCGGCTTGACCTCGTTGTCGGCATCCGGCTCCACGCTCAGGGCACTCTCCGGGATTGGGCTCGGGGACGTCAAGACAGCTCGGCATTGCGGCAATGGGGGGCGAATTTTATCAGGTGGCTGTCCTGTTAAGATGCCCATCTCTTCACCCGCCAAAGACCCGCCAGCGATGAGGCTCTCGCAGTACCCGATCAACACCACCAAGGAAACTCCGGCCGAGGCCGAAGTGCTCAGTCACCAGCTGATGCTGCGGGCGGGGCTCATCCGGCGCGAGGCGGCGGGGCTTTATAGCTGGCTGCCCATGGGGCTGCGGACGCTGCGCAAGGCCGAGGCCATCATTCGCGAGGAAATGGACCGCGCGGGCGCGCTCGAGATGGTGATGCCCGTGTTCCAGCCGGGTGAGCTGTGGCAGGAGTCCGGCCGCTGGATCGAGTATGGTCCGGAGCTGCTGCGCTTCAAGGACCGGCACGAGCGCGATTTCGTGGCCGGTCCCACCCACGAGGAAGTCATCACCGACATCGTGCGCCGCGAGATCAAGAGCTACCGGCAGCTGCCGGTGAATTTCTATCAGGTGCAGACGAAGTTCCGCGACGAGATCCGCCCGCGCTTCGGAGTCATGCGCGCGCGCGAGTTCATCATGAAGGATGCGTACTCCTTCCACGTCGATGCCGCATCGCTGCAGCAGGGGTACCGGGCCATGTACGAGGCTTACACCCGCATCTTCACACGCATGGGGCTCGAGTTTCGCGCCGTGCGGGCGGACTCAGGGCCGATCGGGGGCGATGTCTCGCAGGAGTTTCACGTGCTCGCCGCCTCGGGCGAGGACGCGATCGTCTTCTCCGACGAGGACGACTATGCGGCCAACCTCGAGGCCGCCGCGGCGCTGCCGCCGGCGCAACCGCGTCCGGCGCCGAGGGAATCCCTCACCCGGGTGGCGACCCCGGGTGCGAAGACCATCGAGCAGGTGGCGCGCATGCTGAAGGTGGCGCCCTCACGCTGCGTGAAGACGCTGCTCGTCGAAGGGTCCGAGGAGGAGGTCGTCGCGCTCGTGATCCGCGGCGATCACGAGCTCAATGCCGCCAAGGCGCAGCGGCTGCCGGGCGTCGCCAATCCTCTGCGCATGGCGGGCGCGGAGCCGATCGCGCGCGCCACGGGCGCCGAGGCCGGCTTCATCGGCCCGGTGGATCTGCGCTGTCGCATCTACGCCGATCACAGCGCGTTGGCGCTGGCGGATTTCGTCTGCGGCGCCAACGAGCGGGACCTGCATCTGACGGGTGTCAACTGGGGTCGGGATGTGCGCGAGGTCACCCCGGCCGACCTGCGCAACGTTCTCGAAGGGGACCCCAGCCCGAGCGGCCGCGGACGGCTGAAGATGGCCCGCGGGATCGAGGTCGGGCACATCTTCCAGCTGGGGCGCAAATACAGCGAGCCGCTCAAGGCGACCGTGCTCGATGAGACGGGAAAGGAAGTGACTGTGCTGATGGGCTGCTATGGCATCGGTGTGACGCGCGTCGTGGCCGCCGCCATCGAGCAGAATCACGATGAGCGCGGCATCATCTGGCCGGAGCCGCTCGCGCCCTTCCAGGTGGTGCTCGTGCCGCTCAATCTGCAGAAATCCGACCGGGTGCGCGAAGTTGCCGACCGTCTCTACGATGAGCTCACCGCCGCAGGCATCGAGGTCCTCTACGACGATCGCGATGCGCGGCCCGGCGTCAAGTTCGCCGACGCGGAGCTGCTCGGTATTCCCCATCGCCTCGTGGTCGCCGATCGCGGCCTCGAGTCCGGCCGGCTCGAGTACCGGCAGCGGCGGGACACCGAGAGCACGGATTTTCCGGCCGGAGAAGCGGTTGCCTTCATCAAGGCACGCGTTCGTTAAGCGCTGGATCCGGGCCTCGTGCCCGGGCGAGCGCCCATCCCTGTGCCTGCCAATCGGGGCGCTCGCAGCGCTGCTGCTGCTCCTCGTCTCACCCGCCCGCGCCGATCAGCAACGCGATCCGGCGCTCGGTCCCATCGTCCAGCGCGCCATCTCGCAGGCGCAGTGCTTCGCCGATCGCTATGACGCGGCCGTCTGGTACACGCTCATGGAGCCGCGCCTGAAGCGCTTCGTATTGAAGCCGGCCGAGCGGCTGCGGATCCTGCAGCAGGTCTACTGCGAGACACACCGGCCCGGCGAGTCCAAACTGCCGCCGGGGCTCGTCATGGCGGTGATGCAGGTGGAGAGCGATTTCAACCGCTGGGCCGTCTCCCCGAGCGGGGCGGTCGGACTCATGCAGGTGATGCCTTACTGGCCGGAACGGCTCGGCATGAAAGGTTACGAGCTGGTGCACGTCGCCCCCAACATCCGCATGGGGTGCGCGATCCTGCGCTTCTATCTGGAGCAGACGCACAACGACGTGCGGCTCGCGCTCGAGGAATACAACGGCAGCGTGGGTCGCCCGAAGTATCCCGACCGGGTGCTCGTCGACTGGGAGAGATGGGCGGGCGCGGACGACCTCGGCTTCAAACGCGCCGCTCGCAGCGGAGCGCGCTGAGCCTTTGCGGCGCCTCAGGCGGTGTGAAAGCCCGGCGGCCGCCCGTGATGCTCCGGCGCGTCGCTCACCTCCACCGCCGCCACTTTCGCGGCCGACGAGCCGATCCAGAGCCACTCGATGAAGGTCTGCACCGCCTCGCTCTCGCCGCACGCGAGCACTTCGACCCGTCCGTCGGGGAGATTGCGCGCGTAGCCCCGCACACCCAGTTCGCGCGCGCGCTGCGCGGCCGTACCGCGATAGAACACCCCCTGCACGCGGCCCGCCACGAGGCATTTCCGGCAGATCATGCGGGGTAATATACCCGGGTGACCGAAGTCCTCGTGCTCTACTACTCCCGCACCGGCGCGACCGCGGAGCTCGCCCGCATGGCTTGCCGCGGCGTCGAGAGTGTGGCCGGCGCCGTCGCGAAGCTCCGTACGGTGCCCCCGGTGAGTGCGGAAAACGAGAGCCCCGCCCGGGGGGTGCCCGCGGCGGGCGCCCCCTATGCGAGTCTCGAGGACCTGCGCAACGCCGAGGGCCTGCTCCTCGGCAGCCCGACGCGCTTTGGCAACATGGCGGCGCCGCTCAAATACTTCCTCGACTGCACCTCGGGCCTGTGGGTCTCGGGCGCGCTCGCCGGCAAGCCCGCGGGCGTATTCACCTCGACGCAGACCCTTCATGGTGGCCAGGAGGCAACGCTGCTCTCGATGATGCTGCCACTGCTTCACCACGGCATGTATCTCGTCGGCCTCCCCTTTACGGAGCGCGCCCTGCACCAGACGCGCTCCGGTGGCACGCCCTACGGCGCCTCGCACGTCGCCGGTGCCGGGGATGAGGCGGCGCTGACGGCGGACGAGCGCTCGCTGGCGCAGGCGCTGGGCAGGAGAGTGGCCTCCCTTGCCGTGCTGCTGTCAGGTTAGATAGGCGGGCCGCATGGTCAGGACAGACGTAACACCTCGCGAATGAAAGGCACGGTCAGGCGCCGCTGGGCGGCGAGCGCCGCGTCATCGAGCGTATCGAGGAGGCCGTAGAGCCTGCGCATGTCGCGAGGGAACCGTCGCTGCAGCCAGCGCGAAGTCTCCTCGGGAAGCTCGAAGCCGCGCAGCCGCGCCCGCAGCTGCAGCGCCTGCTGCTGCTCGGCCTCATCGAGCGCGCGCAGCGGCAGCACCGCGCCCGCCGCGCAGCGCGAACCCAGATCAGGCAGTGCCCATGCGAGCAGCGCCGGTGGCGGCTGCGCCGCCATGACGAGCGATCCGCCGCAGTCCTCGAGCTCGCGCAGCAGCCCGAAGATCGTCTTTTCCCACTCGAGGCGGCCGGCAACCGCCTCGAGATCATCGAGGCACACGCATTGAAGCTGCGGCAACCCCTCGAGCAGCCCGACACCGAGGTGGGCGAGCTCGGCGAGCGGAAAATAGCCGGCGCGCCGCGCTTGGCCGGCCTGGGCGCAGATCGCCTGCAGGAGGTGGGTTTTGCCCGCGCTTGCGGGGCCGCAGAACCAGGTTGCGCCGGCCGCCTCGCCGCCGGCGACCCGCTGCGCGTGCTCGAGCGCCTCGCGATTGCGGGCGGGCAGAAAGCTCGCAAAGACCGCCCGGTCCGGGAGGCGCACGCCTAGGGGAAGCTGCTGCACGCGCGATCCTCAGACGGTCCTCAGGCCATCGCCGCGACCGACCACGCGCGGCGGGTGAAGGCCTGCACGTAGTTGAGGCCCGAGAGAACGGTCGTCGCGAAGACGGTGAGCGCGAGCGCCCGCAGCACACCATGCGGCGGGAAGGCGACCGCGGCCCCCAACATGACCGCCATCAGGTAGAGCAGTTGCGCCGCGGTGTTGATCTTGCTGATGATGGTCGGGCGGCCGCGCAGCGGGCCGAACCACAGCCGGTAGACGAGCGCGCCGAGCGCGATCATGACATCGCGCGCCACGGCCGCGGCGGTCACCCACCAGGGAACCAGACCGAGCCAGGTGGACTCGACGAACACAGTGACGAGCAAGAGCTTGTCGGCCGCCGGATCGAGGATCTTGCCGAGCTCCGAGACCCAGTTGAACCGTTTGGCAAGATAACCGTCCAGTCCGTCGGAAATGGCCGCCAACACGAAGACGGTGACCGCGAGGCCGTATCGGCCGCCGTAAAGCGCCGTGGCCACCGGCCAGATGAGCCCGAGGCGCACCAGACAGATGAGATTGGGCAGATGACGCATCAACCCGGTCGATACCGGTACACGAGCGGTGCGCCCTGGTCCACGCCTTGGCCCGCAGCCTGGCCCGCGGGTGCGACGCGCGCGAAGCTGGGCGAGCTCGACAGCGCCCGATCGATCGCGGCGGCGCCACCGCGCACGGTCAGATCAATGAGAACCGAGTCGCCATCGACCTGTCTCACGTTGGCCTCGCGCACACCAGGCACGGCCCCGAGCATGAGCTCGATGTTGGCATAGTCATCGAGGCTCGACACCCCCTCGATCTCGACTTGCGCCTCCTCGGGCACGTTGGCGACGCCAGGCCCCGCGGGCGGCGCCAGCAGATCGACGGTATCCTCGATCCCGGCGGTGAGCGGGCCCGTCCAGCTCTGGGTGGTGAAATCGTTGAAGAGCGTCCACTGCCACTCACCGGTGGAAGCTGCGGGGGTCTCGGCCTGGGCCGCGGGTGAGGCTGCAGCCGAGGCT
>JBAUOO010000133.1:0-4236 GCA_049579785.1 Steroidobacteraceae bacterium | reverse complement strand
GCCAGCACTCCACAGAACATCATTTGGGCGCCGGCCAATAGGTCCAGTCCCTATTACACCCTGAATCAAGGTGCGAGTTGGACCGCCATCACGTTGCCTGGTGTGAGCAGCTGGAGCAACTTCGACTACGCTTACTATTTGGTGCAGCGTTCAGTGACCGCTGACCGAGTGCTTGCCAATACTTTCTACCTTTATTACCCCGGCTACGGGGTGTTCAAAACCACCAACGGCGGCGTCGCCTGGACCAATGTCCACCCGGGATATATCGAAAGTAATAGCTCCCTAAGCGGCTATAATTCGACGATCATGTCAGTGCCCGGCTACGCCGGCAACTTATTCTATACAGGCGGGTGGCAGAGCGGTTCCACGGCTAGCAACCCCGTCAATGAGCCGTTTTATCGTTCTACCGATGGCGGGGCAACCTGGACCGCGGTTCCGAACATCCTAGCTGTTTCTTGCTTCGGTTTTGGTGCACCTGCGAGCGGGCAGAGCTACCCAGCGATATACATCGTCGGTTACGTTAGCAATACTTTGGGCATCTGGCGATCAGATGACAACGCGCAGACATGGACAAACATAGGGACATATCCGCTCGGCAGCCTCGATACGATAACTACCATCGCGGGCGACCCCAACATCTACGGCCAGGTCTATGTGGGTTTTGGGGGCGGTGGCTATGCCTATTTGCCGGCAGGTAGTGTGACTCAGCAACCCACACCGATGGCGCCGACCAATTTTATTGTGGATTAGTTGGCGAATTCAAGCGGTCGTCGCAGCAGAGCACGCCTTTTATCAAAGGCTTTGGCGTGGTACGAGGGAACTTGAGTCCACAGGAAAGTCGACTGGTATCACCTGTTTGACCACAGATTACCCAAGCGTTGCTATGTAAGTTCTCGCCGAAAGTTTGAGGCACCGCGGCGTGGCGTCATTCCGTCCGGCATTGCGGGAAGCATGCGCGCTGGCACACCAATGGCTGTTGCTCCGGGAGGAACATTCGAAAGTACCAAGGAGTTTGCGGCCACGATAGCGCCATCGCCAATCGTGACGGCTCCGAGGATAGTCGAATGGCAGGAGATGAAGACGTGATCACCGATTACGGCTCCGCCTGGGGTGGGTCCCGCCCCAATCGTGCACACCTGATGGATCGCACAATCTGCGCCCATCTTGGTAGCGGAGTGTACTCGAATCTCGCCCGCATGCGGTATCAGCAAGCCAGGTCCAATTTCCGCATTGGCACTGAGATCTATGTGCGTCAGAAATGTAAAGATTTTCTTCGCTACCGCGAGGACGATCACGATGGGTAGCCAACACCATGTCGGCCGAAGCCGTTGAACCTTCCTTTGGATTCGGTACAGCACGAGCGCCCAAAATCCTTCCGTTCCCCAACCGCTGTAGCCATGCACCCGAAATCGGGCGAGATCCGCACGACACGCTCTCCATGTCGAATCACCAACCCACGACTTGACGGTGTCTGGATTGTATTTCATAGGCTAATATCCGCACTCTCCTCACGCCGGCACGAACAGCTCCACGTAAGAGGCAATACGACCCTCCTTCACTTCGAAGATATCCACTAGCTCCGTAGCCACGCTCGCGCCCGTGATTCTCGAGTGAATGCTCGCCCGCCACTGCACCGCCGCCCGCGGCCCCTCGATCACCATCGACAGGATCTCGTACCGGGATAGCCGGAAGGCTTTGACTAGCACTCCGAGCCAGGAGCGGATCTCCTCTGCCCCCCGTGCCGCGATCGCGATCGGCTTCCCGTCGCTCGATCCGGAGATCTTGAGCTGCGCATCGGTTGCAAACAGGGCGCACAGTCGATCGAGCTCGCCCGCTGCCCGCGCGGCATAGAGCGCGCGCAACAGCTCTTCCATGCTCGCACGGTCGCAATCGGACGCGTTCGCATTCATGGGCTTTCTTTCGATTCGAACCGTGCGCGGATGTCTGCCCCCATCAGTCCATACGCCTCCGCCCCGTACGGAATCACGGCCCCCAGTGCATAAAACAGGTGGATCATACCCGAGTGGCAACGGTAACTCGCGGGCACACCCGCCTTTTCGAGACGTGCCGCATATTCCGCCCCCTCATCCCGCAGCGGATCGCACTCGGCGGTATGGATGCACGCGGGCGGGAGTCCCTCGAGGCGCCGCGCCCGTAGCGGCGAGATACGCGGGTCGCCCGGGTCCGCCTGCTCGCCCAGGTAGTGCCGCAAATCGTGCTCGAGGGTCTCGAGCTCGAGGAGGTGGCCCGACCCGAAGGCCGTGCGCGAGGGGGTGTCGCGCCGGTAATCGAGAATCGGACAGAGGAGGAATTGCAGCGCGAGCGGGCTATTTCCCTCGGCGGTCAGGCGCTGAGCGACGACTGCCGCGAGGGTGGCCCCGGCGGAGTCGCCACACACCCCGATGCATCCGACATCGATCCCGAGCGGTCCCGCCTGACCGGCAACCCAACGTGTCGCCGCGCAGGCATCGTCCACCGCCGCGGGGAATCGAGCCTCGGGTCCCAGCCGGTAGTCCACCGAGACCAGCCTGCAGCCGCTCGCATTCGTGAGGGATCGGCAGATGCCATCGTGTGTCTCGAGACTCCCGGCGACGAATCCGCCGCCATGGAAGTAGACGAGCCCCGGGAGAAGGCCCAGGTGCGCGCCAGCCGGCGTGTACACCCATGCGCGCAGCCGCCCCGCGGGTCCCGGGATCGAGCGCTTCTCGAGCTGTGTGACCGGCTCGGGGTCCCCCGCTAGACTCATCAGCCGCTCTATGGAGGTGCGGCGCTCCGCAACGCTGAGCCCCGCGGCGGCACGTGGAGTCGCCGCCGCCAACCTGTCGAGGAAGCGTCTGACCTGCGGGTCGAGCGGCACGGACTCTAAAGGGAAAGAGCGCGCCGCGTCGAGGCCGGCCACCGCGCGAGATCCAGGCCGTGAACGCAAAAGAGCGCCACCGCCAGGCGGTCCATGCCGAAGGCAACGCAACTCGTATGCGCCACTATGCCATCGGCGCTCTCGAGACCCCAGGTGAGTCCGAAATGATCGCGATGGTAGTTGAAGCTCATGCAGGCGGTGGGTTTCGCGCCCGCGTAGTAGGGAATCAACAGCTCGAATTTGAGCGACTGCTGGCGCTGGCTCACCGCCATCATCTGCCCGACGCGGCCGAAGAAAGGATCGTTGGCCACATCGAGCTCACACGGCAGCGCGAGCTCGGCGGCGAGCTGCTGCGCGCGGCTCATCCACTCTTCGCGAAACGCCTGGATCGCCTCGGGCGCGCCGATGCGCACGAACTCGCGCATCCTGAAGGACTGCAGGCGATCGAGCGCCCGCGAGGGCTCGCGGCGGAAGCAGTCCGCGGCCACATCGAAGATCCACCCCTCCTCAGGTACCCGGCCGCGCTCGGCGGCGAGGGGATAGACCGGATAGCAGGCCGCCGGCGAGAGCACGAGGTCCGAGGGCGCGAGCGAGCGCGTCCAGTCGCCGCCCGTCTCGTAGCTGTCCGCCGCGGTGCGGATTTCCGCCTCGGTGCCATGGAGCGCACACACGCAGCCGAGCAGGTTGGGAAAGCTCTTGAGATAGCCGGATTTCTCCAGCTGCGAGCGGCTCATCACGGGCGGAAAGCGCAGCACCTCGGCGCGCGGATCGCGTTGGCTCGTGACAAACGCCGTCAGGCGTTGCAGTACGTCCTCATAGAGGCCGGTGCGTGCGTACACGCCATCGGCTCCGATCCGATGAAAGAGCGCCGCGCGGATGCTCTCGAGCGCATCAGCGGCGCTCTGCGACCCGCCATCGCGTGTCGAAGTGCTCGAGGAAACGGATGAGCTCATCGGTCGCTCTCGGCTCAGTCGGTGAGCGAGGTTGGGACCGGCGCCATCAGCGAGGTGCCGGCCAGGCTCGAGAGAATGCGATCGTTGTTGATCATGAGGGGCGATGAGAGCACATCCCGCAACTGCCGCTCGACGCTGAACTCGCTGTCGCAGCGATAGCCCGAAAGTCCGCACACACGCAGCGCGGTGAGCACGGCCGCGACCGCGAGCTCCGAGACTTCCACTTTGGTCAACGTGATCTGCGACTGAAACTCGAGCGCGCCGAGCGCCTTGGGATCGTCCATCTTGCTCTCATACGCCCGCAGCGCGTTGGCGAGGACGCCCCGCAAGGTGCGAAGCTTCGAGAGGACCTGCGTCAGCTGCACCGCCCCGGGAGGCGCCTGGCCGCCCGCCTGGCGCGCGGCGTGGCGCACGAACGCCTGCGCC
>JBAUOO010000132.1:0-7239 GCA_049579785.1 Steroidobacteraceae bacterium | reverse complement strand
CCCCGACTGCCCAATCCGAGAGCGGCAGGACGTGCCCCTTGCCGGTCTTCGCATGCTCATCCGGAATCGTCCAGGTCTTTGCGGAGAAGTCGAATTCGCGCCACTCGGCCAGGGCGAGCTCGCTGCGCCGTTGCAGGGTGAGAAGGAGCACGCGAAGCACATGCGGCAGCCGCTGAAAGCGGCAGGCATCGTCCAGGTTCTGTAGGAAGGCTTTCAGCTCCTCCTCCGAGAGCACCCGCGCCCGAGGCCTCTCCTTGCCGCCCGGGCGGTAGAGGAGCTGCACCGGCGTCGCTTCGACGATCGCGCGGTGAATGCCAAACCGGAACATCTGCGAGAGAATCCCGGCCACCCGGTTCGCCATGACCGGCGCGCGATCGGCGATCTCATCCAACAGCTCGATCACCTCGCGCGGCTTGATCGTCCGGGCGTCGCGGCTGCCCCAGCGGGGGAGTACCTCGGCATCGAGGATCCGCTGCACGTATTCCGGTCGCCGTCGCTGGCGCTCGACGTGCCGGGACATGTATTCGCGGGCCAGGTGAGCGACCGAATGTTGCGGCGGGCCTTCGGTCGGGGCCGCCTCCGGCTTAACGCGGGAGGCGGAGGTAATGCCGGCCCGCCGCGGATCGATGCCGCGGCGAAGAAGGCCGCGGGCCGCGTCAGCCTTCTCGTGCGCTTCGGCGAGGCTGGTCTTCGGCCAAAGGCCAAGGACGAGCCGCGCACGGCTACCATGCCAGTAGAAGCGCCAGTGCCAGGACTTCGCGCCCGTCGGGGCGACCCGCAGTTGCAATCCGGCGCACGCAGGGTCATTAATCTCGTACCGGTGGTCCCGTGGTTTCAGTGATTCCACCCGGCCCCTTGTCAGGCGTGCAGCGTTCTTGAGTGGTCCCACGGTGGTCCCTTTTTCGCGCAACAGCCTGCATCGTAGTAGAATCGGATGCGATTGCAAGTATGAGCGGAAACACCTTAAATCATAGGATTTCGTGTGTTCACGGCGTTGCAAGCCGTAGCAGGCGGTTGCAGCCATGAATTCCATGGGGTGCAAGGGGTCCCGAGTTCAAATCTCGGCGCTCCGACCAGTCTTTCAGAGCATCCAGTTTTTCCCTTATGGACACCTTCATGGACACCCCGCGAAAGCAGGGCACCGTTCATGAAGCAATGCTGATTCCTTTGCCTCTCAGGAGCAGTCGAGGAGATCTGCATGGGCACCACAGTTGACGTCACCATTCCGGTCGATACCGACGCCGCGCGCGCCCTCGAGAACCCTGCGCGCCGGGCTGCTGCAGGGCGCTACCTGAGCGGCCTGATCAAGGGCGGCCGTGCCCGCGACCTCATCGAAGAGGCAATCGCCGAGGTCAAACGCGAAGCGCGAGCGAAAGGGTTGACCGACTCGGAGATCGACGCCGAGCTGCGGGCGTGGCGATCCGAGCAACGGACTTGATCGTTGTCGTCGACGCTTCGACGCTCGTCTCCGCCATACTCAAAGCTGACAGTCTCCCGGAACGGGCACTGTTGCGGGCTGTGAATCACCCTAACCGGCTCTCCCGCGCTCAGATGAAGTGCTCAGGCCGCAGCATGACCGGATGGCGCGCTGCGTCATCGGCGCCATGGCGGCATCTGTGCCCGGTATTGTGCGAGCGAGCATCGGTGCCGGCTCGCGGCAAGGCGCAGGCGGGAGATGCCACCGAGCTTGCGCACGAGATCCGCAGGGCACGAACCGGATGAACCTCCAGGTTTTCCCAAAGGCCTCAAGTTTCGCCCTACAATGGGGCCCCCGCACCGAGTCGAACCGGAGATTTTCCATGCGCCGCAGCCAGCTCGTCTATACGCTCGGAGCACTGTTGCTCACCTCTTTCGGTCTCGCCAGCGCCCAAAACGCATTCACCGCTCGTCCCATGAACGTTCGCGCCGGACCGAACCGGGACTACCCGCTGGTTGCGCAGCTCGATGCGGGGGCGCCGCTCGACGTGCAGGGCTGCCTGAGCGATTGGAGCTGGTGCGACGTGTCTTTTGACGATACCAGGGGCTGGATCTACGCGGGCGGCGTGTCCTTCGTCTATCAGGGCGAACGGGTTCCACTCTATTCTTATGCGCCGAGTCTCGGTCTTCCGATCGTCACCTTCTCGCTCTCGACTTATTGGGGCGACTACTACCGCGGCCGACCCTGGTACGCGCAGCGCAACGACTGGGCCCATCGCCGCCTCCCGCCGCGCATGAGACCGGCCGGAAGGCCCCATGGCGGACCGCCTCCCATGCCGTCCGGGCGCCCGGCGGCCGGTGGTCGCCCCGAGCCTCGAGGCGCGGAGCGCGGACATGCTGCGCCGAACGTGCAGCCTCATGCGGGACGTCCTTCGGCCTCACCGGCGCGTCCGCCCGCCGGTGCTCGTCCGGAGGCGAGAGGCGCAGAGCACGGACACGGTGCAGCCACCGGCCGGGGTGCCAAGCCGGAGGAACGTGAGCGCGGGGCGAAGCCACCGGGACACCCGCCGCTCGGTATCTGATGTCTGAAAAGGGCCGAGCCGGTGCCGGAGGCTCGGCCCAGCTCGCGGCGGGGGCGGGCGCTCGCGTCGTCAATTCAAGCCAGAACGGCTAACCAGCGGTCAGCCCACCGGCACACGTGGTGACCGAGGGCACAAGCGTTTCATTGCCCCTGACACCCTGAGAGTCGATGAGGGCACTCGCAGATCTCCTGCCGGGCAAACGCCTCAACCGAGATGCGTATCTCCTTTGCTTCTCGGCTTTTTTTGCCGACCTCGGCTACCAGGGTGTGGCGGCATTATTTCCCCTGTACATCGTCCTCCGATTGCACGCCTCTGTCTTGGCCTACGGCATCGTGACGGCCATTGCCTTCGGCGGCGGCTCGTTTATCTCTTATGTTGGCGGGCGGGCAGGTGACCGTTTTGATCGCAAGTCCGTCGCCATCGCGGGCAATGTCTTCATTCCGCTGATGGCGTTCTCGGGGATGACGCACGGCCTCCGGCTCGCCGCGGTCCTGTTCATTCTGGGATGGTGGGCCCGATACTTCCGCACTCCCGCGCGGCGGGCACTGTTGGTCAACGTGACACATCCGCGGGAGCGCGGTATGGCGTTCGGCTTTCTGCACGCGCTCGATATCGGCGGCGGCATGCTTTCGGCGCTCGCCGCGCTGGTGTTCCTGTCGTTACGGATTCACATCGGTACCATCATGTCGTACGCGGTGCTGCCCCTCGTCATATCGACGGTGTTACTGTTTTTCGTGCAACGTACCGAGCTCTTTCACGCCGAGACGCCAAGGACGACGGAGGCGCGCGACCCCGGAGAACGCGCGTTGCTGATCGCACTGCTGGTCTCTGCCACCCTCTACGGCTTCAGTTTCTACAACCTCGGGTTTCCGATCCTGACGGTCACGGCTGGTCACTCGACGACCGCGGGATACGAGTCCGGCGTGCTCGCGTTCCTGATCTACCTCGGAGTCTCGGCCGTGAGCGGTTACACGCTCGGCGCGGGTCGCTTTCCCATGGTGCGATCGCTGTGGCTCATGGGTTACCTGCCATCCGCCCTGGGTTCAGCTCTCATGGGCCTGAGTGAGCTGCTCCATCTGCCGACGGCCGCCTTCTATCTTTCAGTTGCCGTCCTTGGTTCCGGGATGGGGGGCGTGGAGACCTTCGAGCCGACTCTCGTCTCATCCGTCGTAGGGCAGATGCGACTCGGCCGCGGCATGGGCTTTCTTACGGTGTCCAGGAGCTTGGGTCAATTTCTATCCAATTTCACCATGGGTTTTCTCTTTTCGGTGAGCCGCTCCGCCCCGTACTTCTACGCATCCGCATCCGCCTTGCTCGCGGCCATCGTCTTTGGCGGCGTGGCATCCGGGAGGGTCTGGATGGGTCGCGATGGAGGAGGACCTGCATCCCGGACCCCGCGCCGGCGCGGGACGGAATAGGGCGGCGGGCGGCGGGCGTGCGACGCCCGTCGCACATTGCCGGGCGCCGCCCATATACCATTTGTACAGTTGGATGGCATCGGCGGATGATTCGGTCGGGCGGAGCAGCCATTGACCGTACTGGTCCCCAGTTTCTACGTTCTGGCCGGAGCAATCGCTTATGCGATGCTCTACAGCCTGGTTACGCCCGCGGCCCGGCGCGAGGGGCCGGCGCTGCATGCGTTCGCGGCCACATGCCTGTTCGCCGCACTCGTTGCCGTGTTTGCCGCCCGGATGCTCGAGGCGACGAGCGCCGCGCAGTACCTGCGGGCGCTGAAGCTCAATCTGGATTGGTTGCTTCTGACGGCGCTCGCATTCTCGGTGTTCGTGACGCGGTACGCGCGGCAGACGGGCCGCACCTGCCGGACCGCCCTCGGCGCGTATGCCGTTCTGTGTGTGGCTCTGATCACCCTGAACGAAGCGCGTCCCTACGGGCTGCAATATGCGCGTTTCGAGGGAATCACGCGCTTACAGCTGCCGTGGCACGAATTCATCGCGCAGGGGGTTGGCCACGTCGGGCCGTTGCTTTACCTCGCGATGGCGGCCGTCGATGGCGTCATTGCTTATGCGCTCTTGGTGTTGCTGAGTCTTTATCGGCGCACGCGCGAGCGTTCGGTGTTGTGGATGATGCTTGCGGTCGCGATCCTGGTGCCGTTCGCGGTGCAAGGCGCCCTGGTGCGCCTGTCGATCCTTCACGGGTTCGCAGCCGGTCCGTTCGGCGTCCTGATCGCCGTCGCCCTCTTGGGGACGATGCTGACCCAGGAGACCAAGCGCAAGCTGATCGACTCGGAGGAAGGTTTCCGGGTTCTGTTCGAGCACTCCCCCTATGCCATGGTGGTGGTCGAGCCCGGCACTGGCCGCATCCTTCAGGCCAACGAGGTCGCATTCGAGCTGAGCGGCTATGACGCCCGCGGGCTTGGCCGCAAGACTCTGGCCGAGCTGACGTTACCGGAGGACATGCCCGAGGCGATGCGCCGCTTCGCCGATCTGACCTCCGGGCGGGTCGAGCAGCAACTCAGCGAACGGCGGATCGTGCACAAGGACGGTCGCATTCTCACCACCCGCTGTGCGGTATCGACGTTGAAGGATGATGACGGCAAGGTCGTGCGGCTCATCGCCTGCCTGAGCGACATCACCGAGCGCAGGCAAATTCAGGCGGCGCTCGAGGAGAGTGAGCGCAAGCTGCGCAACCTCTTCGAGCTTTCCCCGCTCGGCATCGTACTCACGGTGGACGGGCGTTACGTCGAGTTCAACCGGGCGTTCGAGGCCATGACGGGCTATTCGGCCGAGGAGCTGCGGACTCTCGACCACTGGGCGCTCACTGCGCCCCAATACCAGGGCGAGGAGCAGCGTCAGATCGATCTGCTCATGCGCGACGGCCGCTTCGGGCCTTATGAGAAGGAGTATCGGCGCAAGGACGGCAGTCTCATACCGCTGCGCATGAACGGCATGTTGGTCGGTGACAGTAACCGGCGGTACGTCTGGTCCATCGTGGAGGATATCTCGGCGGATCGGCGCGCCCAGGAGGCGCTGCGCGAGAGCGAGATGCGGCTGCGCACGCTCATCGAGCAGTCGCCGGTGGCGATCTCCTTCAGTCGCGACGGAATCACGCGCGAGGTCAACGCGCGTTACCTCGATATGTTCGGCTACACGGGCGCGGAGGTGCGCGAGAGTCCGCTCCTCGAGCGGATCGCGCCGAGCCGCCGTGCCGAGATGCAGCAGGTGATCGAGCGCCGCCGGCGCGGCGAGCCGACCCCCCTTAGCTACGAAACGCTCGGAATGCGCAAGGACGGGAGCGAGTTTCCGCTGTTCGTCTCGGCCAAACGCATCGAGCTCGCGGATGGGCCGCTGACCATGTCCTTCCTGATGGACTTCACCGAGCGCAAGAAAGCCGAGGAACGCATTCGCCATCTGGCATTCTTCGATCAGCTGACGCGGCTGCCGAACCGGGAGCTGCTGCAGGATCGGGTGAATCAGGCGCTCTCGACCAGCGCCCGCACCGCTCGCTACGGCGCGCTGCTGCTGCTCAACCTCGATAACTTCAAGAGCGTCAACGACACGCTCGGGCACGCGGCCGGGGACGCTCTGCTGCAGCAAGTCGCCACGAGGCTCGCATCCGAGGTGCGCACGGGCGATACGCTCGCCCGTGTGGATGGAGATGAATTCGTGGTTCTGCTCGAGGACCTCGCGGCGCAGCCCCTTGCGGCCGCCGGCCAGGCGAAAGCATTCGGGCTGAAGATGATGCACGCCTTGTCCGGTTCGTACGCGCTCCCGGAGGGCAACATTCACATCGGTTGCAGCGTCGGTGCGACGATTCTCGCCGGCCAGCGGCAGAGCGCGCAGGATCTGGTCAAGCAGGCCAACATCGCGCTGCATCAGGCGAAAAGGAGCGGACGCAATGCGCTGCGCTTCTTCGATCCGGGCATGCAGGAGAGCGTCAACGCGCGTGCGGCACTCGAAGCGGAGCTGCGCGAGGCGATCGCTGCCTCGCAATTCGTGCTGCACTACCAGCTACAGGTCGATGAGAACGGCCGCGAGCTCGGCGCCGAGGCGCTCCTGCGCTGGAATCACCCGGAGCGCGGGCTCATCTCCCCGGCGCAGTTCATCGGGTTGGCCGAAGAGACCCACATGATCGTGCCGATCGGACAGTGGGTCATCGATGCGGCCTGCGCGAGGCTCGCGGCCTGGAGTTATGGTATCCGCACCCGCGAGCTCTCGCTCGCGGTGAACGTCAGCTCGTTACAGTTTCAGCAGCCGGACTTCGTCGTGCAGGTACTCGGCTCGATCCGGCGGCATGGGGTCGATGCCCGGCGGCTGAAGCTGGAGTTGACCGAGACCATGCTGCAAGAGGACATCGAGCGGACGGTGAGCACCATGAACGTGCTCAAGACGGAAGGGGTACAGTTTGCCCTCGATGACTTCGGTACCGGCTACTCCTCGCTGCAATATCTGAAACGGCTGCCGCTCGATCAGTTGAAAATCGACCGTTCATTCGTGCATGAGATCGCGGCCGACCCCAACGACAAGGCGATCGTGACGACGATCATCGCGATCGCCGAGCGCCTGGGGCTCGATGTGATCGCGGAGGGAGTGGAGACGCACGAGCAGCTCGAGGTGTTGCGCCACTGCGGCTGCAGCCGCTACCAGGGGTACCTGTTCGGCAGGCCGGCGCCGGCCGAGAGACTGTTCGAGATTCGCGAAGCGCTGACCGCCTGCTGAGGCTGAGGCGGCTTTACCGGCGCCGGTCCATGGCGAAGAGAACGGAAACCAGCGGCACGTGCCGC
>JBAUOO010000131.1:0-12832 GCA_049579785.1 Steroidobacteraceae bacterium | reverse complement strand
TTGCCGCTCGACCGATGTCGCCGCCTTGAAGGCGCGTCTGGGGCCTTTCGTCGCCGCGGGGCTCAAGGGGCTCGCGCGGCGGGGGTCGCCGCGCGACGGATGAGCCGAAGTCGCCGGCGGTTACCGCCACCCAGAGCGATACCGCCGCGATGATCACCGCGCCGATGGCGAGCGCGCTCTCGGCCCAGTGCCGCTCGAGGAGCGAGGGCACGCCCTTCTCCGACATGGAACCCCCCTTTACAACACCTGCTGACCCTGCGCGACTGCGGCCTTCAGCCGCTGCTCGCTCGAGTGCGCCTTCTGCTCGAGGTATTGGTACACCTGGTACTCGCCCTGCGTCGGCTTCAGGTAGCTGAGATCGATATCGCCGCCAAGGTAGGCGAGATGGCTATGCAGCTTGGTCTCGTGAAGCAGCGTGCCCTCGCTCGATTGCGTCGCCATGTCGACGTTGTCGTTGATCGCCTGATCGAGGGCGGCGAGGGCCTCGTGCGCCTTCGCCTCGCTCAACTTGTGGCGCGCGAGCGCGGACTCGAGTCGGCTGCGCATGGCGATCGCCTCATTGAGGGTGCGGTCGAGCGTGTCGAGGGTGTCGTGGATGCGCATCTGCAACTGCAGCCGCGCCTCGAGCGCTCCGGAGGCCGGGTGCAGCCGCGGATCGAGCGCCACCGGGAAGGAGCGCTGCGACTTCTGTCCGTTGTAGTCGAGCTCCACGGTGTAGGTGCCCGGCACCACGATCGGACCCTGAACCGAGTCCTCGAGCCCACCCGCGGCGACCGGCTGGTAGAACCCGGTGATCTCGGTGGCATCGGAATAGCGCAGATCCCACTGAAAGCGGTTGAAGCCGGCGGTGATCCCGGTCTGCTTCTCCTCGGCCGTCGCCTTCATCTCACGGGGCGTGAGGTTGTCCTTATCCGCGGGGCTGAGCTTCGGCGGGGTGTGCTTCAGGTGCAGCTTGAAGCTGCGGATCACCTGACCTTTCGAATCGAGGAAGGTGAGACTCACCGGCACGTTGCCGTGATAGCTCGCGGGAACATGGAAGAACACCGTCGCGCCGAACGGCGGATTGGCGCCTGCTCCGGGAACGTTGCGCGCGAACTCGCTGCTCGCGTAGGCATGGGTGAGCCACGCGGTCTCGGGGGCGTAGACCTGCACGTCCCCCGCGCCAACGGCGGGCTGCAGGGATAGCTGCTCGAGCAGCGAGAGGTTGCCGAGTATCCAGAACGAGCGGCCGTGCGTCGCCGCGACGACATCACCCTCACGCGTGTCGATGGCGAGGTCACGCACCTGCACGCGCGGGAGGTTGAGGGTGAGCGGTTGCCAATGCGCCGCGCCGTCGTAGCTCACGTACACCGTGCTCTTCGTGCCGGCGAACAGCAATTGCGCATCCGCGGGGTCCTGGCGGATGACGAACACGTACTCATCGTCCGCTATGCCGGTGGTGATCGCCTGCCAGTGCTGTCCGTAATCGGTGGTCTCGAAGACGTACGGGTGGAAATCGTCCCACATGTAGCGCGAGGCGCTCAAGAAAGCCGTGCCGGCGGCGCTATGCGAGGGCTCGATCGAGCTGATCTCGGCCCACTGCGGCAGCGCCGGCGGCGTGATCGCCTGCCAGCTCTTGCCGCCGTCACGGGTGATGTGTACCAGCCCGTCGGCCGAGCCCGCCCAGATGACATTGCCGTCGAGCGGTGAGACCGCGAGCGCCGAGACGTCGGGGAAGATTTCCGCACCCGAGGCGTCCTGGTTGATCGGCCCGCCGGTCGCAGCTTCGGTGGCCGGATCGTTGCGCGTCAGATCGGGACTGATTCGCGTCCAGGAGAGCCCCTGATCGGTGCTCTCCAGCACGTACTGCGAGCCGATCAGCAGCTCATCGGGGTGCACGGCGGAGAAGATGATCGGGTGGGTCCAGCCGAAGCGATACTTGAGCTCGCCCGAGGAGGCACCCTCCTGGTATTCCGGCCACGGGCTGACTTCCTGATACTGTCCGGTCGCCATGTCGTAGCGCAGCAGGATGCTGAAGTAGCCGCTGCCGAAGGTGATGTCAGGATGCTCCGGCAGCGGAGCGACGAACGTCGATTCGCCATAGGCGACGCGTTGCCAGTCGCCCACGGGAACCATGCCGTCGGGCGTCGCGCTCGGACCCTCGAACGAGCCCTCGTCCTGCTGGGCACCGTAGATATGGAAGGGGAACTGGCCATCGAGCGCGACATGGTAGAACTGGCCGGTCGGCTGGTTGTGCTCCTCGCTCCAGGTCTTGCCGCCATCGGTCGATACGGTGGCGCCGCCGTCATTGCCTTCGAGCAGCACTTGGGTGTCGTTCGGGTTGATCCAGACGATGTGGTTGTCGCCGTGGGGCGTGTGGAGCTTGGAGAACTTCTTGCCGCCATCGCGCGAGACCCAGAGCGCATCCACGTTCGGGGCGTACACCGTGTTGGGGTCCTTCGGGTCGGCATAGATCGCCATGTAGTAAAAGGCGCGCTGGCGCAGGCTCCAGCTCTTGTTGACCCGCGTCCAGCTCGCCCCGCCGTCATCGGAGCGGAAAACGCCGCCGTGCTTCGCCTGCACGAGGGCATAGACGATGTGCGGATCGCTGCCGGCCACGGTCACGCCGATGCGGCCGAGCACTCCCTGGGGAAAGCCCGAGTTGTGGGAGATTTCCGTCCAATGGGCCCCGCCGTCGGTGCTCTTGTAGAGCCCGCTGCCCGGGCCGCCGTCATCGAGCTTCCAGGGGGTGCGATACGCCTGCCACATCGCCGCGTAAAGCACCTGGCTGTCGCGCGGATCCATCACGAGGTCGATGGCGCCGGTCTTGTCATCGACGTAAAGCACCTTCTTCCAGCTCTTGCCGCCGTCGGTGGACTTGAATACGCCCCGATCAGGGTTTGACCTGAAGACGTGGCCCATCGAGGAGGCGTAGACGATGTCGGGATTGTGGGGATCGATCGCGATGGCGCTGATCGTGTGGGTGTCGGCGAGCCCGAGGGCGCGCCAGTGCTTGCCGGCATCGTCGGAGCGGAACATCCCGTCGCCCGTGATCACATCGCCGCGAATGTCGCTCTCGCCGGTGCCGACGTAGATCACCTTCGCGTTCGAGGCGGCGACGGCGAGCGCGCCGATGCTGTCGCTCGATCCCGGGAGCGTGCCGTCGGTGATGTTGACCCATTTGTCGCCGTAGTCGGTGCTCTTCCACACCCCGCCGTCCACACCGCCCATGTAAAAGAGGTCGCGCTCGCCGGGGACGCCCGCGACCGCCACCACCCGTCCGCCGATGTACGGGCCGACGTTGCGCCACGTGAGCTTGGCGTCCGGTGCCTGGGGTTGGGCGGCCGAGGCGGCGGTGAGCGCCGCAAGGAGAAGCGCCGTCGCTGTCGCAGCGAAAGTCCGTAGTCCACGCGAGCGCGCCGAGTGAGTGCTGCCTGTCATGATGTCGCCTCCCACGGAGCGGCCCTGCGGCCCGTCCGGGTCATTGTTTTTAAGACGTGCCGATGCGATGCGCGATCATAGGGGAAGGCCGCGCGCGGTTACCAGCCGCGTCAGTGCTTGCGTCGAAGACCCGTCGACGAGCCGTTCGCCTCGTGCGATGGACGAGGTTGCCTCGGCAGGCACTTGCCGTGGCCGAGCCCGACCCCGAAGCCGGAGGTGCGGCTCGGCCGGGGCATGGCCTTTGCTGTCCGGCAGGGGATGCGGAAGGGGATCACCCAATTGCCGCCCGTCATGATCCTCGCCGATCACTTTGGCTACGCCGGTGGCGTGCCGCACGGGGTTACGACCTACCTGCTCAACGTGCTGCCGCCGCTCGCCGGTTGCGGCGTTGAGCTCACGGTCTGCTTCCTGCGCGGGCCGCACGCGGCGGCGCGCGAGCTGCGGGCCCGGGGCATCGATCCGGTCTTCTTCAACGCGGGCAAATGGGATCCAACAGTGGTGTTGCGGGTGGCGGCGCTCGCCCGGCGTAACGGGGTGCGGCTGTTGCATGCGACCGGCGTGAAGGGAACGCTGGTCGGGCGCATTGCCGCGCGGCTGGTCGGCGCCCGGACCCTGCTGCACGTGCACGATCTCAACGATCCAGGCCCGGTGTTGAGCACCCTGGCACGATTCCTCGCCCGGCCGACCGACGCCGCCGTGTGCGTCTCGGAGGCCGTGCGCGAGTTGACCGTGAGCCGCTATCACGTACCCCCGCAGCGGATACGGGTCGCCCGCAACGGCATTGCGCTCGAAGTGCTGCGGGGCGCCGCCGGCGAGCGCAGCCGGGTTCGCGCGGAGCTTGGCGTCGAGACGGGCCGGCCGGTGCTCGCGATCATCGGCCGCTTGCACCCGGTGAAAGGCCACCGCGGCATGATCGAGATGTTGCCCGCGATCGTGCGCAGCTGTCCGCGGGCGCTGCTGCTCGTGATTGGCGATGGACCGGAGCGGGCGGCCTGCGAGACTCTGGCGGGCCGTCTCGGGATGTCGGGGCATGTGCGTTTTGTCGGCCGTCGGAACGACGTTCCGCGGCTGCTCTCGGCCGTCGACCTCGTGGTGGCGCCCTCGCGATCCGAGGGCCTCGGCCTTGCCGCCATCGAAGCGCTGGCGGCGGCTCGTCCCGTCATCGCCTTCGCGGTCGGCGGGTTGCCGGAGGTGGTGGTCGATGGGGTCAACGGGCGTCTGGTGCCCGAGGGCGACTGTGAGGCGTTCGCGGCCGCGGTCGTCGCCACCCTGCGCGATAGCGCACGGCGCTTCTCGTACGCCCAGGGCGCGGCTTCGAGCGCGCGGGCGTTCGGAGTCGAGGAGCACGTGCAGCGCCTGATCGAGTGCTACCGGATGACCCTCGTCTGACCCTGGGCTTGACCGTTCCCCCGCGCCGGCGTGCTAAATTAGGAGTGGATCCAGAAGGGGAGATTCAGCTGTGAATGCCCGCAACGAGAGCGTCAAGAGCGCGGTTCGGAGCGAGCGGCCGCCGGGGCTGCCTCGGGAGCCCGCGCAGAACCTGGCAAAACCCACCTACGGGGCGCATGGCGCGCGCTCGGTGGAAGCGCGGCTGCTCGCAAGTCTGCTCGGGTATCTGGGCAATCCGCCGCTCGAGTTCACCCTCTGGAGCGGCGAGCGCATCGCGCCCGCAGGCTCCACGCCCATCGCCCGCGTGCAGGTCGCCAGCCGCCCCACGCTGCTCGGCATCCTCGCCGACCCGCAGGTACGCTTTCCGGATGCCTATAGCGAGGGGCGCCTCGAGATCGAGGGCGATCTGGTGCAGCTGCTCGAGTCGGTTTACCGCGCCGGGCTCCCCGGCCCGCAGCCCTCGGCGCTGCAGCGGCTGGTGGCGCGATTTCGCCGGCCGCAGGTCAACACGCTGTCGCGCTCGCGCGAGAACATCCACCGCCACTACGACATCGGCAACGACTTCTACTCGCTCTGGCTCGGGCAGACGATGGCGTACACCTGCGCCTACTACCCGACGCCGACCGCGAGCCTCGATGAGGCGCAGACGGCGAAGATGGATCACGTCTGCCGCAAGCTGCGTCTGCGCTCGGGCGAGAGCATCGTCGAGGCCGGCTGCGGCTGGGGGACCCTCGCGCTACACATGGCGCGGCACTATGGCGTGAAGGTGCGCGCGTTCAACATCTCGCGCGAGCAGGTGGCCTATGCGCGCGCGCGCGCCGCGGCGGAAGGGCTGAGCTCGCAGGTCGAGTACATCGAGGATGACTATCGCAACATCTCGGGCCGCTACGACGCCTTCGTCTCCGTCGGCATGCTCGAGCACGTCGGCCTCGCCAACTATGCGGCGCTCGGCGAGGTGATCGCGCGCAGCTTGGGTGCCAACGGTCGCGGGCTCATTCACTCCATCGGCCGCAACCGGCCGGCGCCGCTGCAGCCCTGGATCGTGAAACGCATCTTCCCGGGCGCCTATCCGCCCTCGCTCGCGGAGATGATGCACATCTTCGAGCCGCGGGATTTCTCGGTGCTCGACGTCGAGAACCTGCGCCTGCACTACGCTCAGACGCTGCGCCACTGGCTCGAGCTCTTCGAGGCCGCGAGCGGCCGCGTGCGCGAGATGTTCGACGAGAGATTCGTGCGCATGTGGCGCATGTATCTCGCCGGCTCGATCGCGGGATTCACGACCGGCGCGCTGCAGCTCTTTCAGGTGGTGTTCGCGCCGCGGGACAACAACGACGTCCCGATGACCCGCGAGCATCTGTACGGGCGCTGAGTCGATCCCCACGGAATCAACCGATGCGTAGCTGTGAGGTCGTGATCGTCGGCGGCGGCCCGGCGGGCTCGAGCGCCGCCTGGAAGCTCAAGCAGGCGGGGGCGGACGTCGTGGTGCTCGACAAGGAGCGCTTCCCGCGCCTGAAGCTCTGCGCGGGCTGGATCACCCCGGAGGTGGTGCGCGATCTTGCGCTCGACATCGGTTCCTACCCGCACCGCTTCCTCACCTTCGACCGACTGCACATCCACGTGAAGGGACTGCACCTGCCGGTGCGCTGCGTGCAGCACTCGATCCGCCGCCTGGAGTTCGATGCCTGGCTGCTCGAGCGCTCCGGGGCGCAGGTCCTCGAGCACACGGTGCGCAACATCCGCGAGGAGGGCGGGGGCTATATCCTCGATGAGGCGTTTCGCTGCCGTTACCTCATCGGCGCCGGCGGCACGCGCTGTCCGGTGTACCGCACGCTCTTCCGGGAGCTCAACCCGCGCGCAAGCGAGCTTCAGACCGTCACTCTGGAGCACGAGATCGAATACCCCTGGGGCGCGCCCGACTGCCACCTCTGGTTCTTCGACCACGGTCTGCCCGGATACGCCTGGTATGTGCCGAAGCAGAACGGCTGGCTCAACGTCGGCATCGGCGGCATGGCCGACCGGATCAAGGCGAGTCGCCGCTCCATCCACGAGCACTGGTCGCTCTTCACGGGCATGCTGGGAGGCACTCTCGCCAAGGGCGCGCACTATGACCCGGCGGGCTACAGCTACTACCTGCGCGGCCGCGTGGATGTGGCGCGCCGGGGCAATGCCTTCATCGCCGGTGATGCCGCCGGTCTCGCCACCCGCGACATGGCCGAGGGCATCGGTCCGGCGGTGCGTAGCGGTCTTCTGGCCGCCGAAGCGATCCTCGATGGCCAGGAGTACCGCCTGGAGGATGTCACCGGAGCGAGCCTCGGCGGGGGTTTCGCGAGCCGCCTGCTCGACTGGGCGATGACCCGGGGCGCGGGCCGCACGCCCGAGCTCGCGCCCGCCTGAGGCTCGCCGCGCGCCCTTCGCGCGGCCCTGATTGACAGCGCCGCGGCGGTGCGGTGATGCTTCGCCGCCATGAGTACCTCGCTGTGGATCGGCACCCGCAAGGGGGCATTCACACTGCGCCCCGACGCCCGCCGTCGCGGCTGGACGCTCTCGGGCCCGCAGTTTCTCGGACACATCATCCACCACATCGTGCAGGATCCACGCGAGCCGCGGATCCTGCTGATGGCGGCCAAGACCGGCCATCTGGGGCCTACGGTCTTTCGGTCCACCGATCGCGGCCGCACCTGGCGAGAGGCCGCGCAGCCGCCGGCTTTCCGCAAGGCGGGCGAGGGTGAGCAGCCACGGGCCGTCGAGCGGGTCTTCTGGCTCACGCCCGGGCACTCCTCCGAGCGTGGCACCTGGTACGCCGGAAGCTCGCCGGCAGGGCTCTTTCGCTCCGAGGACGGGGGCGAGTGCTGGCAGCCGGTCGTTGGCTTCAACGACAACCGCATGCACCCGAAATGGGCGAGCTTCGGCACGCCGGATGGGCAGCTGACGCACTCGATCAACATCGATCCGCGCGACCCGCGGCACCTATACCTCGCGCTCTCCGGCGGTGGCGTCTTCGAGTCGACCGATGGTGGCGCTGACTGGGCGCCGCTCAACGAGGGCTGCGCCGCGGACTTCCTCCCGGACCCGAGCGTGCCCTTCGGGCACGACCCGCACTGTGTGGCGCTGCATCCACGCGCCCCCGACCGGCTCTATCAGCAAAACCACTGCGGCATCTACCGCCTCGATCGGCCGCAGCGGCGTTGGGAGCGGATCGGTCGCGCCATGCCGAAGAAGGTGGGAGATGTCGGCTTTCCCATCGTCCTGCATCCCGCCGATCCTGACACCGCGTGGGTGTTGCCGATGGATGGGCAGACGGTCTGGCCGCGCACGTCCATTCAGGGCAGGCCCGCGGTGTATCGCACCAGCGATGGCGGCAGGAGCTGGCGCCGCCTCGATCGCGGGCTGCCGCGCTCGCAGGCCTGGCTCACCGTGTTGCGCCAGGCCATGTGCACGGATGCGCGGGTGCCGCGGACCGGAGTGTATTTCGGCACGACGGGCGGTGAGGTTTGGGCCGGAGTCAACGCCGGTGAGAGCTGGCGTTGCATCGCCCGGCACCTGCCGGAGATCTACTCGGTAACCCACGCGGCTTAGGACTCGCACGAGGATGCGCGACTCATGAGCTGCACGGTGCGAATTCCGAGCCCGCTGCGCTCCTACACCGGCGGCGCTGCGGCCGTCCCGGGAGCCGGAGTCACGGTCGAGGAGGTGCTCGGCGGTCTCGAGCGGCGCTTCGGCGGCATCCGCTTCCGGATGCTCGATGAGCAAAACCGGATCCGTCCGCATATTCGCCTCTATGTCAACACGAGCGAGGTGACGGCGCTCTCGCAACCGGTGCAACCCGGCGACACCGTCCACATCATCTGCGCCTTGAGTGGAGGTTGAGCGAATGACGCTCTCGGCGGCGCAGCGGGCCCGATACGACCGGCACCTCGCGCTCGCCGAGATCGGAGCGGTCGGTCAGGAGCGCTTGCAGCGTGCCCGGGTGCTGGTGGCGGGCGCCGGCGGCCTCGGCTCGCCGGCGGCGCTCTATCTTGCGGCCGCGGGTGTCGGGACCCTCGGCATCATCGATGGCGATCGCATCGAGCTCTCCAATCTTCAGCGCCAGGTGCTGTTCGCGAGCGCCGATGTCGGTCGGATGAAGGCCTCGACGGCGCGCGAGCGGCTGCTCGCCCTCAATCCCGAGATCGCCGTGGTGGCGCATGCGATCACGCTCACGGCGCAGAACGTCGCCTCGGTGTTTGAAGGCTACGACCTGGTGCTCGATGGCACCGACCGAGTCAACACCCGCTATCTCATCAACGATGCCTGCGTGATCCTCGGCAAGCCGCTCGTGTCGGCCGCGATCCACCGCTTCGAGGGCCAGGCGATGACCTATGCGCCGGGTCGCGGGCCGTGCTATCGGTGTCTTTTCGCGCAGCCCCAGCCCGGGGCGGTGGGGAGCTGCGCCGAGGCGGGTGTGCTCGGGGTGCTGCCCGGGGTACTGGGGGCGATCCAGGCGACCGAGGCAATCAAGCTGGTGACGGGCATCGGCGAGCCGCTCATCGGGCGGCTGCTCATCTACGATGCGCTCGAGCTGCGCTTCACCGAGCTGCCGGTCGCGCGGCGCGCGGACTGCGCCGTGTGCGGCGAGCATCCGAGCATCACCTCGCCGCGCGATGCGGGGGAGTCGTGCGATTTCACCGACCTGAGCTCCGTGCGCCGGCTCACGGCGGCGGCGCTGCGCGATCAGCTGGCGGCCGATCGCATCGTCCGGCAGCTCGTGCTGATCGATGTGCGCGAGCCGCGGGAATTTGACACCGGTCACCTCGAGGGCGCCTGCAACATTCCGCTCGGGGAGCTCGCACCCCGGCTCGGCGAGCTGAGCGACGGGCGCACGCCGGTGTTCATCTGCCGCAGCGGCCGACGGAGCTTGTCGGCGTGTGCGCTGGCGCTGCGCTCGGGCATCGAGGCGCCCGCGCATCTCGAGGGCGGACTGCTCGCCTGGGCGGCGCAGCTCGACCCGAGCTTCGAGGTCGCCTCCGGCTGAGGCCGCCTGGGCCGAACCGGGTCCGGGTCTCATGCGTTGCACTGCCGCAACACACATTTCTTCACCTGGGACTGGCGCACCGCTTTGCCCGAGACCGTGTATGCTTCGCGCCACGAGCGGGGGGTCTGCGCCTCAAGACTGCGGGGGGTCAACCGCAGCCGCAGAAAGCCCGAGGAGAGGGGAGCATGTTGCGGAACATTGGCGCGCTCGGGGTGGCTGTGGCCGCTCTGACTCTGGCGGCTTGCGGCAGCGATAGCCCCACCGGGACGGTATCGACCGCCACCGATCGTGGGACTCTCGTTGATAATCCGCCGCTGCGCGTCGCATCGCTCGACGCGTCGGACTTTGCCGCGCAGCTGAATGCGACCGCTTCGGGCCCGCAACTGCTCGAGCTCGCCGGCACTCCGGCCTGCGGGGTGGATTTCTACTACATCAAATACTGGACCGTGGGGCCCGACGGCTCGGCCCAGTTGGCTTCCGCCGCTCTGATGGTGCCCACCGGCACCGCGGCTCCCTGCACCGGTCCGCGGCCCATCGTGCTCTACGCGCATGGCACGACGACCGACTCGGCCTACAACATCGCCGATATCAGCGACAGCTCGAACTCCGCCAACTCCGAGTCGGCCCTGATCGCCACGGTGTTCGCCGCCCAGGGCTACATCGTCGTGGCGCCGAATTACCTCGGCTATGACGTCTCGACGCTCGGCTACCACCCCTACCTCGATGGCGCCGTGAATGCGACTGACATGATGGATGCGCTGACGGCGGCACGCGCCGCGCTGCTCACCACGTTCACGCCGGCGACCAGCGACGACGGCAAGTTGTATGTCACCGGGTATTCCGAGGGCGGCTACGTGGCCATGGCGACGGTGAAGGCGATGCAGGCGGCGGGCGATGTGGTCACGGCATCGGCGCCGGCCTCCGGACCCTATGCGCTCGAGGCATTCGGGGATGCCATATTCTTCGGTCAGGTGAATCTCGGCTCGACGGAGTTCGCGCCGCTGACGACCACCAGCTACCAACACGCCTACGGCAATGTCTACACGCAGCCATCCGACGTGTATTCCGCGACCTACGCCAGCGGCATCGACACGCTGCTGCCGAGCACCACTGCGATCGACACCTTGTTCCAGGAAGGCAAGCTCCCGGAGACGGCGTTTTTCGACAGTACCACGCCGACCTCCGCGACGGGCAACACCGCTTTGGACACGGCGGCCGATGAGCTGCTCGCCTTGCCGGGGAGCCCGCCCTACCCGCCTTCCCTGGCGGCGCTCTTTGATCTCGGCTTCGGCACCCCCTACCTCGTGAACAACAGCTATCGCGTGGCCTACGTGGACGTCGCACTGAGCAATCCGGATCCGGCGGAGATGACGCTGATCAGCGGCGGCACGCTCGATGAGAGCGATGCCGGGCTCGCCACCGGCGGCGTGACCGTCGGCTTGCGCTCGGACCTGGCGTTGAACGACATGCGCACCGGCGGCTGGTTCCCCGAGGAGCCGATGCTCATGTGCGGCGCCGATCAGGACCCGACGGTGTACTTCACGAATGCGCAGATCATGGCCGCCGAATGGACCCCATTCGTGCAGGGGCAGCTGGTGACCGTGCTCGACCTCAATGGCACACCGCAGGCCGGCAACCCCTTCGCGCCGCTGCAGGTGGGGTTGCAGGAGACCGAGGCGCAGCTCGTCGCCGCAAACGGGGCGGCCGCGATCGAGTCCTATCACACGACCGAGGCACCGTTTTGCATGGTGGCGGCCCGCGGCTTCTTTGCGCAAGTTCCGTAAGCTCGGCGAGAGATGATCATGCAAAAGAAAATAGTGACTCTGGCGCTCGGGGCCGCTCTCGCGCTCGGCGCATCCGGGGCATTTGCCGATGAGGCGGCGCCGAACGATGTACGGATAGGAATGTATTTCGTGCACTACGAATCCGAGGCCGACGATATCTCCGGACCCTACGCGCCGTCGGGCCTCAACCTGCACGTCGATAACGTGGAGACGCTGTATCTCGCCTACGTGCGCACGCTCTCCTCGCACTGGGACGTGGAGCTCGCCTTCGGTTATCCGCCGCTCACCAAGACCGAGGGGAGGGGACCTGCGACGCTCGGCTCGGTCCCTTATAACGGCCAGGTCATCTCCACCGCCCGTTGGCTGGCGCCCACGTTGCTTTTCGAGTATGTGTTCGGCGACCCGAACGCCCGCCTGCGGCCTTTTGTCGGCGCCGGCGTCAACTACACCAAGTTCATCTCGCGCCAGTCGACCGCGGCGGGCAACGCCGCGAGCGGCGGTCCCACCTCGATCGCGCTCTCGACATCGGTCGGACCCGCCGTGACGGCGGGGCTCAGCTATGAGCTCGCCGAGCGCTGGCATGTCTACGCTTCCTACTCGGTCGCCCAGGCCAATAGCAAGCTGACGGCGGATACGGCCGGGGTGCTTCGCACCTCCGAGATCCACTTCTGGCCGAACACCATCGTGGTCTCCGTGGGGTACGCTTTTTAGCCGCGCGGGCGGGAACTCGGATGGAGTATTCTGGCGCCAGTCGGGAACCACTCCGAGAACCGCTCTGAGAACCGCACTCAGGAAGCCGGCAAGCCTGCTGGGAATCCGATCGCGCCGTAACGCCCGATCGCCGCTGGTGCTGTGCGCGCTCCTCGCCTTCGGATTGCGCGCGCTCATTCCGATCGGCTTCATGCCGGCCGCGGACGGCACGCTCTCGCTGATGATCTGTCCCGGCGGCTTCCCGCCGGAGCTTCTGCCGCCGGAGAAAACCCTGTCCGGCGGCATGGGCATGCCCATGCCGGGGCGGCACGGACATGGCCTCATGGAGGATGGGTTTTGCATCTTCACCACCGGGTTCAGCGCCGCGCCGCCGCCGTTGCTCCTGGCGGCGCTCCTTCTGCTCCTCGCCGTCGTCACCGTCATCGTGACATCGATGCCGGCGCTGATCGGCATCCGCCGGGTCAACATCCCACAGGCTCGCGCGCCTCCCGCTCCCTGCTGATTCCGCTTCGATGAG
>JBAUOO010000130.1:0-6252 GCA_049579785.1 Steroidobacteraceae bacterium | reverse complement strand
CCTCCCACCCATTGCTGAACCGCAGCCGGTGTATTGGGCTGCTGCAGCTCAGCGAAAACGGTCGGCGGTATGACGACACGCTCGAAGAGGCGCGGCAGCACCGACTCGGCGCCGCACAGAATCAAGTAGTGAAGCGGTGACGTATCGGAGACGACGACGCTCACGAGCCTCGAGCGATCTTCTTAAGGGCCGCCTCGTCGGCCTCGAGATCCGCAACCGAGTAGTTCACCGGAACCCCGCGGTCGCGAAGAAAAGCCTCCGTCTGCCAATAATCGAGTCGGAGCGCTTCACCTACCTGACGCTGGGAAAGTCCCCCGCTCCGGTACCGCTCAATGACCGCATCCTCGATGACATGGCGAGCGATCGCCTGCGGGGTGTCTCCCCACTGACGGGCCACGGGATCAGGCATATTCACCACGAGTTCCACGGCTGAATTTTAGCATGGCGTACCCTGCGCTCCGTCGGCGGCGCCGGGAAGCCTGCTCAGGCCGTATCATGACGTCTCACCGCAGCACACGATTTCAAAGGTAGCTTTAGGGGTAACTTGGGGAAGTGGCGGAAAAAGGCTCGACCGATCAGTGGCTTACAAGTCAGTTCGAGTCCAACCCGGGGAGCCATTTATATTCAAAGGCTTGCAATATCTTTATAATTCTAATTAGAGATCAAGTCTATCAAGTTATCAAGTCATGCAAGCTGTTGAAGTGCCGTTGCCCACTTCGAGTCCCAAACACGAATCCCGGTTCGATTTCGCTATTCCAACAGCTCGACGGCGGCTCGCAACCGATTGATTGTACTGCGCACCGCTTTTCCAGCGAAGTGGTCGTGGGGGTACGTTTGGGGGTACGCCCGCGCCAATGAGGCGCCGTACCCCCACGTGTTGGCGAGCGACGCGTCGCCGTACCCCAGCAGACCCCGTGGACCCCGCTGAGTGGCTGTTAGGCCCTCGAGTGTCGAGATGAGCATATCTGTCCGCTCTCGAGGCGGGAGGCCGCCCCCTGGCCGATGCCGAACTCCCCGCCGAGCGGGCCTGACAAATTGCGGACTCCGGCTTGCCGGTCTGATTCGGAGAGGGCCAGCGTCAACGCGCCCGTCGCAGAGGGCAAAGTCAATTGTCCTTCTTCTGTTTTCTCAGCTGCGTATTCCGGACCATCGTGACCGCTGATTCCGGCCGAACGTGACCGGCCGTTCCGGCCGAACGTGACCGCTCATTCCGCTCGAACGTGACCGATTTTGGGCTCGTGCCCGGAATCGCCGGTCACGTTCCCGGAATCCCCGGTCACGTTCCCCCGGAATCGATCCCGCCGGGTCTGCGCTGGGACCCCCTGAGCGCTGGCTTAAACTGCCCAATTTTTCACCTCGGGGAGTGCCCATGCCGGCGAAGCGGAGTGCCATGCGCAAGATCAAAGAAGTACTGCGCCTAAAGTTCGAGGCGCGATTGAGTCACGAGCGGATCGCGGCGGCGACCGGCGTCTCCAAGGGCGCCGTGAGCAATTACGTGCTGCGGGCGATCCAGAAGAGCCTCGGCTGGCCGCTGCCTGAGGACGGGGTCTGGGGCGCAATGGAACAGAAAACCGGGTTAAGGATCCGAGTTTAGAGTGGATTTTCAGGCCAGGCGGCCGGGAATCGGCTTCAGTTGGTAGACCTTCCAGAAGAAGATGTCCGCCAGATGCTGATCAGCGCAGAAGTTCGTGACGTCTTTGATTTTTCCGGCCTCGAAGCGGAAAACGAGGCACCAGGTGAGGTCCAGGCCGCCGGCCTCTTCGCTCCAGCCACGGTGGCGATCAATTACGAAGTCGCCATTCTCAACCACAACGAGCGGTTGCGCCTTGAAGTTGGCCTTGCCGATCTGGTCGAAGAAAGCGAGAACTTCGTCGATACCGCGTTTGGTTCCGGCGAGGGGGTGGTGACCTGGAATGGTCCAGGCGATGTCACTTGCCATCACTTCGCGCACGCCGGCCACATTCTTGGCGGCGTACGCGGTAAAGAAGGCTTGAATTTTCTGCAAGTTGCTCACGGCGGGCTCCTGGGTTTTGTGGGAACAGCAGGAATCGAAGCACGATCGAGGATCATATTTTAGGCACGCTGGAGTAGCCGTGAGACCGTTGCTGGGTGAACGCCGAAGAGGCGGGCCGCAGCCGCTGCGGTCTTCTTTCCCTTCTTCACGAGCCTCAGGATTTCCTGCTGCTGTTGGGCGTTAAGTTTCGGCGGCCGGCCACCGATCCGACCCTCCTGGCGCGCGGCCTCGAGCCCGGCATGGGTGCGCTCTTTCAGCATGGCGCGCTCGAACTCGGCGAACGCGCCGACCATCTGCATCATCATCCGGCCCGCCGGCGTGGTGGTGTCCACCGCTTCGGTGAGGCTGCGAAAGCGAGCTGCGCGCCCTCAGAAACCCCACCGATGACGATCCTTAACCGGGTTTTCTGTTCCATTGCGCCCCAGACCCCAAGATCGCCCACATCGCGGGAATCGGCAAGAGCAAGCTCCAGGTGTCTTTTGGAGAGCCAGAAATAGCAACCAAAGAGTTACGAACGACAAAACAATCATCTGCCCCCAGTAGGGAGCCATCGTCCGTCCCAGTTGCCGTGGCTGATCGCTTGAGGTTATCAAGATTGGCTAATCGTTTAGCTGCTGAAGTTATTCGTGCTCCCGCACATGACGCGCAAGATTCATCGAGTCGTGGAGAATACGCAGGACGTCGATCTGACGATGAACAGGATCGGCGTCGACACGGAATAATACGAAGTGCCGCCCCCTTCGCCCATTGCGCGCTACATGCAGTGTGAACAGGCCTCTTCCGATCTCCGGCCGAGCCTTGATGCCGGGCTGCGCGGGGCCAGCAATCAATACCTGCACTGCTGAGGAGAGCGTCTCCGCGTAGATAGCTGCCTGCGCGTCTCCGAACTGCTCGAGAGTCCAGGCTATGATGGCTTCGAAGTCGGCCTCCGCGGCGCTGGCTATGCGCAAGGTCCATGCGCCCTCCCCCGCGCTCACGTCGCGCCCTACCGCGCAGGCTTCTTGGCCAACGCTCGATCCCGAACTGCTCCGAGGTGACGATCGACATCGGCCGCGCTATCGAACGTCCGATAATGGCCGCCCTCGATATCCGCAACACCGATACGCGCCGCTCCCCGCAAAGCTTTGAGGCGCGCCTTGGTATCCTGTTCCTTGTCCTCGACCAGGCGGAGCCCTTCCCGCATCACTTCGCTCGCGTTCTGATAGCGTCCCTCTCTGACGAGTCGCTCGACAAGCTCAGCCTGACGATCTGTAAGAACGACGTTGCGCGTCGGCATGGTCCGGTACCCAGGGATTGCACCCATTGGCATATTATGCTACTCAGGTAGGGGGTTCAATCGGAAGAGCGGGCATTCCGCCGACTGAGCTGATTCCGACGAGTACCCCCGATGAACAACACCTCCTCTGCTTCGGTCCTGGGCATCCCGGAAGGAGCCCGTAGGGCGAGTGAAGGGATGCCCAGGATCGCGGCGCCACCGGACCCGGAGGTGGTGGCGATCGCCAGGCGTCGCCGATTTCGCGGGGCAGAGGCCGCATCCGAACTCGGCCGGGCTCGACCACGCTGAAATGTCCGGGCCAATCCGACCGCTGGGAAAGCACATTCGTGATGGCTGTCCCCACTCCGGTGGGAGATGGCATGGCCACGCGAAACAACACGACGCCGCAGTGGGTAGGCAGCCCGAATCGCCAAGCCAGCTCGCCGAAGTCCTTGTCGAAGGTAACCAAGATCCGGGTTTCGGCAACCGCGCGTTCCAGAACCACTCGATCTTTACCTCATTTCACGGCGGCATACACCTTTTCGGACTGGAGGATCTCGGTCGCATATTGGAGGCAGGCTGCAATGGAAAAGACCCCTCCTCCGTTAACGCACCAGAACTCAATTTCCCCGCTCCCACCCACTCGTCAACCGGCGACGTCCCCGACGCATCTTCGTTCGCTATGCTCGCAAGATGTCCTTTGGCGGCGGCCTCCATCTTCTCGTTTCGCCCACCGGAGGCCGGTACTGGCGTTACCGCTATCGATTCGACGGCCGGGAGAATCTGATCTCGCTCGGGCCTTTATCCAGAGGTCCCAATCGAGAGCCCCTGGGCGCGACATCACGCAGCTCGGCAGCTGCTTGCTCTTGGGTCAATCCTGCAGACCGGAGGAAGGCGCTACGTCGGATCTCCGCCGTACTGGTCTGAACACCGACCGCCGTGCAGGTTGAGCAGCACCCGCTGCGCGTTGACCGCCACGACGCCCCCGCCGGAGGCGCTGATTTGACGAAATAGGGCCGGCTCTGCTTGTCTATGAGATCAAAGGCGAGCGGAGCGAAGCATCTGGCGACGATCGACCGGCAGAGCGTCCATGAGGGGCCCGAACAGGTACTGACCGGGCAGCTCGATCTGTTCGCTCACTCGCGAGCGACGATCCTGTTTAACGATCTCATCGATTCGGTGCTGGAACGCGATACCACTCGTGTCGATCAACTCCTGGAGCTTCTGCGTGCGGAATCACCTGGACATCCTGCGCTGGATTCATTCGGCGCGCTACGCGAAGTGCTCGAACATTGGCCGCCTGCCAATACTACTGGACCCGCCGATACCGAAGCAGTCGTCGAGTGGCTCGATTCGCACGTTAGCCGAACAGCAGCCAGCGTCTTGGGAGCAGCGGCGTCGAGCTTCATACGCTCGCTGTGGCACGAGCTTGCGGACGCGGTCGCCGATCAGCGGTACGATCCGACGCACCCGCGCTCGCACTGCGTTTACTGCCACTTGCGCGCGGGAGATGGGCGCCGGGCCCTGGAGGCTTTGGCTACGATCGAGGGACATGAGCGCGATCCGTTTCTTCTTCATTCTGCGATCTTGGCGCGATACCGCACCGCCGGCTGGCATGCGTGCCGACTAGAGTTCTTCACGCTTGCACTCACCGCGCCGCAACATCTACCTATAACCCTGACGGCGCTCTCTGATCCGTCCTTGCACGCGGACTGGGAAGGGTTCTGGACAGATTGTATTTGGCTCGATCAACGAGATGACACATCGGCTGGGTGGTTTCCGGCCTGGTACCTGATCGAACACCCAGCGACGCGTCTTGCGGACATGATTCCTGGCGAAGAGTCTGATGCGCCGTGGGCCACGGCATTTCGGACGATGAAGGGCCTGTTGACATTGGAACGCTCCGGCTACGGGGACGCGTTGATCGCCGCCCGCGCGGAGCTACAGCGCATCGACGCTCGTCTTTTTACTCACTATATGACTCGACGAGAATCACAAGGATTTGGGCATTAAACGCAAGACTTTGTCCTCGCACCGCGCGGATTCGGCTGCCATGCGCTTCGCGCAGAGTCGGCTGCGCACGAAAATCTCGAGCTGGTCATCGTGACCGCCCCACATTGCACCGACAATCCAGTAGCTCATGATCATGATCACCCTCCCTTTTTCTTTTTGGCTTCGGCCACGCGACCCAGGGCGGCGACGGTAATGAGCCAGCGCGAGTATCTGGACGGCCCCGTCCAGCTCACGATAGATGAGCGTCAAAGGAATGGATCTGTCCGGGGTGTTCCGCTTCCGCCGCCGGGTGGAAGCGATAGGTCATCGCAACAGCGCCCGTGCCTTCCGATCGACCTCCTCGGCGGAGATCAACTCGACTTCGCCGGCGTCGATCTGCGCTGCCCGCTGACTGGCCTCCTCGAGCCACAGGCGGTCGAGTTCTTCCGCTGAGAGCTCGTCGAGGCTGTCGAGGAGGTTGCGAACCAGTCGTGCCCGATCTTCGGCAGGAAGCTTTAGCGCTTCGCGTTCGAGAGCGTCGATGTCCATGGTGCCTGTACCCCCAAGATCGACGTTGCTCGTGTGCCCCAGCTATTATCCCAGAACTTGCGCCGATGATCTCGGCGGTCCCTTGAGGCCTCTCCTCGGGAGTCGGAGCGCCTCACCTGGGCGCGAGTCTTCCCTTCTTGGCACGGGCCTTCTGGTGCTCAGCCGCGAGGCGCCCACGGACCCGCTGGGACGTGATACCGCGAGAACGGTCGGCCTTGAGCGCGTCATAAGCCGGTCCGATCCGCTCGCGCAGCCACCGTTCCACCGCGCGATCGCGGGCCATCACTGCTCCTCCAGGAACGATCTGTCACTCAAAGGCTCCGCGCTGGCCGACCTCGCATTCGAGAGCGGGTCCGTTACGCCTGCCGGGCCAGTGAGCATCACCGATTTAGCCTTGCCCACCGGATCGAAGATGAACCCCTTCTCATACAGCCTTCCCATG
>JBAUOO010000129.1:0-6963 GCA_049579785.1 Steroidobacteraceae bacterium | reverse complement strand
ACCTTTCCCTGGTATGCCGCATCGTCGGCCGCAAACTCAAGATCTTCGATTCCTTTCAAGGCCTCCCGGCCGGGGACGCTATGGATCGGGAGGCAAAGTGGTACAAGCGCGGCGATTATGCAGGCTCGCTCGAAGAAGTGTGCGCGAACATCGCAAAGTACGGTGCACCCGAGTGCTGCGAGTATGCGCGCGGATGGTTCAACGACACTCTGCCGCGATTGAACGCGCCCGTGGTGCTCGCGTTTCTCGATGTCGACCTGGAGGCGAGTCTCGATACCTGTGTACGACACATTTATCCGCATTTGACGCCCACAGGGTACATATTCATTGACGAAGTCATCATCACGGACTACTGCGCCCTCTTCTATTCGGAACGGTGGTGGCGCGAGAATTTCAACCGGACGCCACCCGGACTGATTGGCGCCGGCGTCGGATTGGCGCTCGGGGAGTTCTACATCGGCCCGAGGATGGAGATCGAGGACCATCCGATGCAGCATTCGAATGCGGGCGCCTATATGCGCAAGGACATGTCCGGGTATTGGTCGTACTACCCCGCGGCCTCATACGCTTCCCCATGAGACCGCACCTGCTGCAACTCGCACGATTCTGCGCGGTCGGCTTGACCTGCCTTGCGCTCGCTCTGGTCGCCCTCGCCGCACTCCACGATTTGGCGGGCGTCAACTATCTGGTCGCGTATGTCGCGGCGTTCATCCTCGGCAATGCGTGCGGATATCTGCTGAACGCGCGGTTCACGTTTTTTACCGGCTCCGTAGATCGTGCCGGTGCGGCGCGCTACCTGCTGGTCAACGCCGTGCTGCTTTGCGTGTGCACCGCGGCCTTGAAGGTCCTCGTGGGCGAGTTCCGGATGTGGTACTTGGCGGCGGCGTTCCTCATCGCCGTCGTGAACGCACCCGTCAGTTTCGTCGCCCAGCGGCTCATTACGTACCGGCTGCGGTGAAGCGCGCAGCGAAAGTCTAGCGAGCGGCGCTTTCCGCCGCCGGGTAATCCCAGAATACCTTCGTCATGCTGAGTCGGCGGCAAAGACCCCGCGGCAATCGGGCAAACATCCGTCCCAGGCGGTAGCCGGCATACTTGGCAGCGTTGCGGACCGGAACCATCGGCAGCAGCCAAGGCGCGTTGGCAGCGATGTAGCCAAGCTCCGACGCCACGAACCTCGCGCCCTCACCTTCGGCCGCGCCGAAATGGTGCATCAGCTCCGGTAGCTGGGCATGCAGCACGCCAAAATCGAAGTAGCGCTGCGTCTCCTGGACGAGGGCGTAGTCATGCGAATGTCGGACCTGGGCATCGGCGCAGTACCGCACCTTCCACCCTGCCAGCAGCATCTTCACTGCGACGCAGGTGTCCTCCCCCAGAATGAGGTGGCTCGGGAACCCGCCGCAGGACCGGAGCGCGGTAATCCGGTACGCTCCGAAGGAGTTCGAGATGTAGGCAGCCCTGATCCCGAGACGGCGTGCGTCGGCGAGCGAGCGGGTCTCGCTGATCGTCCCGTAATTGAAGAGGGCCATATGCGCCTCGAAGGGTCGAGCTCCCGGATGAGGAAGCTGCCGCCCGTAGGCAACGCCAACGGCCGGGTCAGCGAAGCCTCGCAACAGTGTGGCCAGAGCCCCCGGCCCTTCCAGGACCGCATCATGCGTGAGGAAAACGACGAATTCTCTGCCCGCGCAGAAGCGGTCGACGGCCATCTGCCGGGTCCCCCCATGATTGAAAGTCCGCGGGTCGATGCGCTCGAGCTCGAACCCGCTCTCGGACGCCACCCGATCGCTGCCGTCGGTAGACCCTGAGTCGACTACCGCCACCAGGGACGGATCCGGCAGCGCAGCGCGTAGAGCCGCGGCGGCTTCCCGCCAGCGCTTTCCCCCGTTGCGGACGGGGACGATGATGCGTGCGTGGTTCACAGCGGCGCCGGCATCTGACATGCTAAGAATGCTAATAGCCCCGCTTCGGGGAATCCATGATCCCGCAGCCTGAAGACCGAGAACACTCGTGGATCAAGAGCCCTTCAGCCAAGTCGGCGCCAGAATCGCCGTCCTGGTGCCCTGCCGCAATGAGGAAGCGGCCATTGCGGGGGTCGTACACGACTTCCGGCACCACCTGCCAACCGCAAGCATCTACGTCTACGACAACGCATCCAGCGACCAGACTGCCCAGGTGGCGCGGGACGCGGGCGCCCGGGTATACAGCGAGCCGCTGATTGGTAAGGGCAATGTCGTTCGGCGAATGTTCGCCGATGTCGAGGCTGACATCTACGTCATCGTCGATGGCGACGGCACCTACGACGCCTCGAGCGCGCCCAGGTTGATTACGTATCTCGTGACCCATGGGCTGGATATGGTGAACTGCGCGAGAGTCTCCTCTGACACGTTGGCCTACCGTCCGGGCCACAGGCTGGGGAATCGCCTGCTCACGGGCCTCGTGGCGAGGGTGTTCGGCAATCGCTTGACCGATATGCTGTCCGGCTATCGCGTCCTGTCGCATCGTTTCGTCAAGTCCTTTCCGGCCCTTTCGGGGGGATTCGAGATCGAGACGGAGCTCACGGTGCATGCGTTGGAACTGCGCGCGCCGATCGGCGAGCTCAGCGCCCCGTATATCGGCCGCGCGCGCGGCTCCTCGAGCAAGCTGCGCACGATGCGGGACGGCCTGAGGATCCTTCGACTCGTCGTTCACCTGATCAAGGAGGAACGGCCCCTGCAGTTCTTCGCCGCGGGATTCACCTTGCTGGCGGCTTCTTCGGTCACCCTTGGCATTCCCGTCGTGATGCAGTTCATCGCGACGGGGCTCGTCGGCCGGCTGCCCACCGCTGTGCTCGCCACGGGCCTCATGATCCTGGCGTTCCTCAGCCTCGTTTGCGGCCTCATTCTCGACACCGTCACCCGCGGCCGTCGCGAGCTCAAGAGACTTCTCTATCTGGCGGCGGGACGCGAGGACAGGATGGATGCTCGCCAGGTCAGAGGCGAGCTTCCACGATACATCCGCAGCTGAGTAGCCGGATGCTCAGGTTAGCTTGCGCAGCTCGAGAAGCGGACCGATGAATTTCGCATAGTTCTTCCAGCGCCCGACGGAGCTTCCGTAGATGCGCTGGCGGACCTGCCACTTGCTTGCCGTCACTACGGGCCGCTCCGTCTTGTGGAATTCGAGGCAGCGCGGATCCCACGGGAGGCCGATGAACTCGATGATCCGACGGCACCAGAACTCCTGGTCGGCCACCAGGTCCTCGTAGGACACTTCCAGAAGTGTCCCGGCGGGTAGCGCCGATCGCCAGTGCCACATCAGGCGGTGGTACTCCCGATAGTAGTGCGCGAGATCCGCCAGGTCAGTCGTGAAATTCAACGTGTTGGCGAATTGAGCGAAGTAGCACGACAAGCAGGCATCGACGGGGTCGCGGCGCACATGCACCATCCGCGCATCTGGAAATGTCAGATGGATGAGGCCCAGGCAGTCCGCATTGAAGTTTGACTTGTCGACCACTCGCAGCGCGTCCTGCGAGCGCTGCCCCAAGGTCCTGAGGTACGAATGGGCAAACTCCCTTGTGAGGGTCGCATCCGGAACATTACGCCGTAGGCTGTGCTCATGCTGGCGCACCACATTGGGCCAGAAATCCAACTCGCCGGCGCCGCTCGCCTGCGGATGCGAAGCGATGATCTGCTCCACCAGGGACGTCCCCGACCGCATCATACCTACGACGAAGACGGGCCGCTGCGAGTCGCTGGCTCCGCCTGCCGGATGCACGAAGCGCTGGCGCGTGTAGACACTGATCACATCATCGACGAACGCGGTACGTGCGGCCCGATCGTACGGCGCCGCGAGCTGCCGGTGCAGCTCATTTGCGCGCTCGTAGTGCCTGAACGCCTCGGCGAACTCGCCGACGTCATCGAAGTACTTTCCTAACGCGAACTGCAGGCTGGTCTCTTCCAGAGGGGGAACGCCCGCCTCTACCAGCCGCGTCACGCCGTCGAGCCAATAGCGGTCCGCCGGCGTCATCCGCCGCAGGCGGGCGATCGGCGCCCAGGCAAACGATTTGCGCGGTTCGATCTCCACTGCGCGTCGAAACATGGCCTCCGCTTCCTCGAAGCGCCCTTCGACGCTCGCCAGCCATCCGAGACTGCAAAGCGCGCTGACATTTTCCGCCTGCAGACTCAGCGCTCTCTCGAAACAGCTTCGGGCATCCCCCAGGCGGCCCACCGTGCCGAGTGTCATACCGAGGCTAACCAGCGCTTCCACATTGCAGGGATCGAGTTCCACCGCGCGCAGGTATGCGGCTTCCGCCGCCTCAAAATCTCCTTTCCAGAAGAGCACGATCCCGAGATTGAAATGCGGTTTGGCGAAACCCGGCTCGAGCTCGATGGCGCGGCGAAACTCCTGCTCGGCCTCCGGGTAGCGTCCCAGGTTCACGAGCGCCGCGCCCAGTCTGTTGTGCGCGAAGGCATGCTTCGGATCGATAGCGAGCACCTCGCGCAGGCGCCCCACAGCAGCAGTGTACTGACCTCGGGCGAAATCAGACTCGACCTCGGCGAGCAGAGCGGAAATACGCCGGGCCGAAGAGCCCTCATCCGATTCGGGGATCATGCTCGAAACTCACTGGAGCTGCGGGTTCGGTAATCATGCGTTTGAGGTAGGCTCACCGCTTCAGGGCCGCAGCAGCCTCAGGAAGCCGCCCGCCGCGCGCCCACAGTCGACTGGAAGCGGTGCCTTGTCCCATTCTCGCTCGTATCCCGCGCTCCGTTGCGACCCCCCGATGAACTTCTGATAATTGACCCGTCCTTTCGCGATCCAGGCGAGTATCTCGGTATTCGAGTAGGGCCGTGAAAAGACGTAGCCGTGCAATGCATCGCCGGCCAACCTGTCCAGGGGACGCGGCGGTTGGAAGAGAGCCGGACACGCCTCCTCGAGATGATCGAAGGCCAGATCCGCGGCACGCTGTCCGGGAGCAGGCGGCACACTCTCGGACCCGTTCCATACCAGCCGACACGTTATGAGGTACTCGGTGTTCGGAGCCGATAGCGCGCCTACCCGCGAAGCGTGCTCCGCGCCTGCGAGGTGGAACCGCAAAGTGCTCACACCGCGGGCTATGATCCTCGTGCAGGGGCGCGCATCGACCTTCAACCCGAACATGCGAAGCGCATTATGGTCGATGCTCGATGGATCACGCAGGCTGGCCTCCCCGCCGCCGGTATCGGCCACGATAGCCCGCAAGTGCGGATTGAACTGCTCGATCAGCCGTCGGATGCGTACTCCATTCGCGCCGTCGGGACCCAATCCATATTCGCCAACAAGATTGATGAAACCCGATCCCCGCGGGAGGTATGGAATGATGAAGGAATTGGTTTGCTCGCCCATGAGAAAATAGAGGTTGGGCTGCGAGGAAATCCGCGGGGGTATCGACAGATTGACCCACGGCCCGTCATGCCAGGGAAGCTGCGGGCGATACTCGGTCCCCATGGACACTTGAAAGACCTGCATACCCACCACCGCAAGCAACAGGTAATTGCTCACACGGGACCGAGCGGCAAACAGGCGGACAATGAGCACCACATCCAGCACAGCCGCAACGCACGCCATAGGAATAAAATAGCGAGAGTTGCCCGATGCCGTCAGCCAGAGCGTCCAATCCACTGCGAACCCGCACGCAAGCGCGATCAGTACGCGGTTTGTCCCCCTCGGGTCCGGCGGCCGCACTGCCACTCTGCCGGCGGGCTGGCGCATTCGCCGCAAAATGCAATTCAGGAGCAGCAGGAACGCCAGAGCCGCCAGCACGGCATAACGCAGATCGGGGGCCGTCCATTCGACATCGACCATTTGGCGAGGCAATGCCATCGAGAATGGCCGCAAGAGCGCAGCGGAGAGCGACTGGGGAATGAATCGATAGGAGACCATTGGCCCGGTCGAGTACTCCGGCGAGCGGAATACGCCATTCAGCAGCGGGAACAACGGGTTGCCGAAGTGTTGCTCGAGGCGAAGGGACCAGGGAGCGTTGACGGCCACGAAAGTCCCTGCGACGGCGCCCGCGAAAGCCGCGGCATGACGCAACCGACCCTTCCAGCTACCGGGAATGAAGGCCAGGAGAGTGATCGCGGCAACCGCATGCACGGCATTCGTCAGCTTGAGCGCGCTGGCGGCTCCGAGAAGCACGCCTCCCCACGCGACCTTTTGCACGTCCGGATCCCGGACGGACCTCAGAATCACGACCCATCCGGCGAGCGCCAGCTCCGCGGTCGTGATATCGGCATAGCTCGAGCCCAACTCATAGATGAGCACAGGGTTGGCGAACGCGAGGACCGTCGCCAATACACCGATGGCGGTGCGCACGCGCGCCTCGTCCCTGGGAGCGGCAGTGATCGCAAGCTCGTAACTCAACCACAGAATCACGCTCTGCAGCGCGGCGAGAATCGAGGCATCCTCGAGCGGAGTCAGCGATGAGCGTAGCAGCAGGTAGAACGGCACATACGCATAGGGATTGAAGTACCCCTGCGGCCCCGCAGCGAAATAGTCCAGATCGAAGCGGCCGTGAAGCGCGCTGAACCCTGCGTAGACATGGTAGTCCATGGTGTCCCACAGCATCTCCTTGCCGAGACAGTAGCTGGCGACGACGGCCAGCACCGTGCACGAGACATAGACGTATAGCCGCGGTGACGCCGCAACACGCTTCAGTGCGGTGATCATGCGCGGCCGGGCCCGCCGCAGCATCAACGAGTCGTCAGCGGCACTCACATCGATAGCTCTCTACGCGATCAGCGCACGCTCCGCGAGCGCGGCCAATCGTCACAGACCGGGGCACGCGAAGCGCAAAGCGTTCGCATTAAGTCCTTAGATTACGCAGCTCGAGTAGTGGACCGATGAACTTCTCGTAGTTCTTCCAGCGCTCGACGGAGCTCGTGTAGATGCGCTGGCGCACCTGCCAGTTGCTCGCCGTCAGCACCGGCCGCTCGGTCTTGTGGAACTCGAGGC
>JBAUOO010000128.1:0-8487 GCA_049579785.1 Steroidobacteraceae bacterium | reverse complement strand
GACAAGTCCCCACCGGTCATCGGCGCCTCGGACGGACCCGCGCTGCCGTTCTACAACGGCAACACGCTGCCGGGCACCTACGACTGGGGTGGTCGGTACGTGTTCGGCGAGGTCGACCTGCAGTTCTGAGGGGCGAGGACCTTCGGCGAGGACCTGCTCACTGACCCGAGACGCGCGAAGGTCGCCCCAGGCATGGGCGGCGGATCGGCTGGTCCGCCGCCCTGTTTCATCCGCGCAGCAGGGCGTCGATCAGCGCATGACGGCCGGCGAGACTCGCGAGCCATTGCATTCCACGCCGGATCTCGGCGCCGTGCTCCCGCTCCGCGGCTTCGAGCACCCTGCGACGGAGCGCCGCATCGTACGCGTGCTCCGGGGCCTTGGAATACTGGCGCATGATCGGGCCGGTCACCAGGCTCTCGAGTTCGCTCGCCCTCGGCGCGGTGCCCAACGCCTGCAGCAGCCGCTCGAGACCCGGTGCGGGCGCCGATAGAAACGCATCGAAGTCGGCCCAAAGGACTCTCGAGCCGAGATGGTCTGCAGTCGCGCGCAGGGGCGCCATCTCGGCGAGCCAGCTCATGGCGATCCATTCGCCCTCCGATTGGGGTTCTGGGGGCGCTGCCTCGGATCCGAGCCGCCGGCGCACCCGCTCGAGACGCGATGGCGCGAGCGATCGCGCCTCCACGCGCGAATTGGGCCCTCCGAGGATGCAGCGCAGATAGGCGAGCGCCGGCGTGAATAGGAAGATCGCGCGCGAGTCCCGGTCGATCTCGAGGATCGGTTCGGCGATCTCCCCGACGAAGCTCGTCGCCTTGATGACCGCGCGTTGATCGCCCCGCCAGGTGCGCGCGAGGAGGCTGAGCACGCCACGCAGGTCCAGGCCGCCAAAGACGTGCGCGGGGTCTGACGCAACCGCGCGCAGCATGGCCGGCTCCCGAACCGAGAACAAACCCGTGCATTCGCCGATGAGTCTCGAGACGAGCGTCGAGCCCACATGGCCGATGTGGAAGAGATAGTGCGCGCCTGGCCTGAGGGTGGCGGCCGCCTGCGCGACGATCGCGGTCGGGCAGAACGCCTGCTCGGGGCCCGATCTGAGAATTCTCTGATCGAGGAAGCTTGCAGCCCGGTACCCGCCCTCATCGAGCCGCACCAGGCGCAGGGTCCCGGAATCCACGCACTCGAGGGGCAGCCAGGCCGGTGAGCCGGTGATGTCCCGCGCACTGATCACGAGCCTCCTTCCGGCACCGTCTCCCCCGGGGTGCTCGATGCTCGAGCAAGACGGTATTCTAGGGGTACATGAGCAGCAATCCGAGCAATTCCGAGTCTGCCTCTCTGACCGGTGCCGCTCTCGAAGCTCTTCGAGCCGGTGATGCCGGCAAGGCGCGGGCCCTCCTCGAGCGCGCAACCTCCCTTCCCGGGGCCGGCGCCGAAGCCTGGTTCGCTCTCTCGTTGGCGCACCGGCGCCTGGGCTCGCTCGAGGCCGAGGGCCCGGCTCTCGATCGGACACTCGAGCTCGACCCGAGGCACCTGCCGGCGCTCATCCGCAAGGGTGATCTCTACATGACCCGTTCCGACCCCCGCGCGGCAAACTCGTTCTATCGCGCCGCCGTCAAGATTGCCGGCATGTTGCCGGCTCTGGGTCAGGAATGGCGCGCCGAGATCGAGCGCATCGGTAAGGTCATCGACGGCAACTCACGTGTGTTCGAGCGGCATCTGCTGTCGGAGCTCGACGGCCACGGTCTGCAAGAGCCGGGCGGGCGCCGCTTCGGGCGCGCGTTGGAGATCATGCTGGGGCGCCGGCAGATCTACCTGCAGCAACCGCAGGTGTTCTACTTTCCCGAGCTGCCCCAGATCCAGTTTTACGAGCGCCAACAGTTTCCCTGGGCGGCTGCGCTCGAGCGCGAGACGGCCGCGATCCGCGCGGAGCTCGAGGCGATCCTGGCGAGCGGTGAGCGCTTTGCGCCCTACATGCAGCCGGGGACCGACCGCCCGGTCTTCAACACCAATGGCCTCCTCAGCGATCCGTCCTGGAGCGCCTGCCACCTGATCCGCGCTGGCGAGGAGGTCGCCGCCAACGCGGCGCTCTGTCCGCGTACGCTCGAGGCGTTGCGTGAGCTGCCACTTTGCCGCATCCGGGGGCGCACACCCACGGTGCTATTCTCGCTGCTGCGTCCCGGCGCGCACATTCCGCCGCACCACGGGTTTCTCAACACGCGCCTCATCTGTCATCTGCCACTCATCGTGCCGCCAGGCTGCGCGCTGCGTGTCGGCAACGAAACGCGGCCCTGGAGCGAAGGCGAGCTCGTCATCTTCGATGACACCATGGAGCATGAAGCCTGGAACAAGAGCGCGCAGCTGCGTGTCGTGCTCCTTTTCGATATCTGGCGGCCGGAGCTCACCGAAGCGGAGCGCGATCTGGTTGCGAGAATGCTCGAGTCGATCGACCGCTTCGGCGGCCCGCGCCAGGAATGGACGCAGTGAGCCTGGGCCCCGCAGCGCCCGTGGGCCCGGATTCGGAATCCTGACGCCGAAGCTCGCGCCGTTGTGGCGGTTTTTGACCGCTCGTTGTCCCTGAGCGGCGTGGCGAGCGAGCCTCGGCGCATCCGAGAATGTCGCGACTACGACGCGGCGAGGCTGAGCCATGTACCAGCGACATCATTTCCCGCAATGGTTCACCGTTGCCGTCATTCTCCTTTCATCCGGAGCGGCCTGGAGTCAGGAGGCGCCGCCGACGGTGATTCCGCCACCCGTCTTGGACGCTGCAAGCGCCCCGAGGGGGCTCGAGAAGGCCGTCCTCGCCGGCGGCTGCTACTGGGGAACCCAAGGGATCTTCGAGCACGTGAAGGGCGTCAAGCGTGTGGTGGCCGGATTTTCCGGCGGCTATAGCGACCGGGATGGCGCGGCGGAAGCGGTGATGCTCACGTTTGATCCGCGGGCGGTGAGCTACGGCAAGTTGCTGCAGATCTTCTTCTCGGTGGTGCACGATCCGACCGAGCTCGATCGGCAAGGCCCTGACGTCGGCATCTCGTACCGGTCCGACATCTTCTATATGAATCCGGTCCAGCAGCGTGTCGCAGCGGCCTACATCACCCAGCTCGACCGCGCGGGGGTGTTTCCGGCGAAGCTCGTCACGCGCGTCGATCCGCTGCGGATGTTTCATCCGGCGGACTTCAGCCAGCAGGACTACATGATCAAAAACCCCAACCTCAAATATATCCTCGTCAACGATGTGCCCAAGCTCGGCAGGCTGAAGCAATTCTTTCCCTTCTACTACCAATCGTATGCCATCGAGTATCGGCCGGCGAGCTCCATGCTGCTGTCCGGCGAATAGCGCGAGCGAAGCCCACGTCGGGGCCCGCTCGGGCGCCGGGATCGATTGCGCGGACCTTGCTCATTCGGCTCGCCGCGAAGGCAGGACGGGCTGCAGCCACTCCCGCTCCTCGCGGAGGATGAATTTCTCGCGCTGCGCGAACGCAAAATTCGCCACACTGCCCGGATCGGCTCTGAGCCTCTCCCGATAAGCCTCGTACGCGGCGAGGCTGTCGAAGCCGATCATGGCGTGCGCGACGTAATCGGTGCCCTCGCTCGGCAGGAAGTAACCTATCAGCGCGCCGCCGTTCGCCGGGATGAGGGAGAGCCAGGCGCGAGCGTAGCGCTCGAACAGCTCGCGCTTGTAAGGATCGATTTCGTAGCGAATGTGGCAAACGATCTTCATGGAATTTCCCCCTGAGCGCTTCATCTGCGCGGCAGCCTCGAGCGGCTTCACGAATGGTGCCAGCAGCGCCATGCGCAGCGCCCCTGCCGTCAGGTGCCGGCGGATTTTGTCGATCATTCCGCGACGTCCGGCGAAATCGTCAGTTCGGGAGATGATAGGGACGTTCCGGGCGGAGATGATTCGGCGGCGCTCGAAGGATCCTGACGTATGCGTCAACGCACGGGATTGCGGATGATCTGCCGACGTCTGCCGGCGCCGCGCCGGCGGAGCGTCAGGTACGGACCGCCGCTCTTTCCGACCGAGCGGAGCGCTTGCCCAGCCAGGGAGTGCCGCGGAAGGAGTCCGCCACCAGCCATCCGCCGGCAGTCAGCGCCCAGGAGACGACGAACTCAGACCAAGTGGGCCCGGTCAGGGATAATCGGTCACCCGCCGCCAGTAGGGGTACCCACACGAGCAGCGTGAAGAGGCCCATCTGTAACGCGGACAGCGCCGCGGCCAAGCGCGCATATACACCGATGAGGATCGCCACGCCGGCGGCGAGATACGCGCTGCCCGTAAAGTACGCCCAGCCCACGTGCCACGGCAGCCAGGAGGGCACCAGCGGCGCGGTCAGATTGACATAGGCGAAATGGGATAGGCCAAAGGCGATCAACGCCAGCGCATACAGCACCCGCGCGATGCGCACCCCTGCCTCGCCGGTCGCGAATCGGAGCCGCCGTCGGTCCCAATCCTTGCCGAGCCAAGCGTACAACACCCAGGCGCCGGCGATGAGTACGGCGGTCTCGCCACAGCTCTGATAGGAGCCTTCGACCGTGGGCGCGAAGAGGATCTCACGCAGCTTGAATGCCAGGAACCAAAGCAAAAGATAGCCGAGCAACACGCGCGCGGCGGCCGTTGCCGTGGATTCCCAGAGCAGACCGGCCCCGCAAGAGAGGGAAATCAAGGCGCAGAGGTAGCCTAGCGCCGCGCGTGCGGGTACGGCGTGCGGCACATCCTGCCAGATCGGCGCGACACCTGATTGGGTCAGCCCCATGATTCCGACAGCGATCAGCGTCGCGGCGAAGACCGCATGACCCAAGCTTTGGATGCGCATGATGCGATCTTAGGCCCCGAGGCCCGATACGGCCACGCCAAGGAGGAAGAACTTGCGGCCAGCGGGCCGTGGCGGCGCTTTTTGACCGCAAATCGTCCGCAGGTAACTTGACTTACTGACAGGCCACCGGCGCCCTCGGGTGCAGTACATCGGGCGCGAAGGTCGGCGGACGCCAGGCATGGGTCGCCTGCTCGTATGAATAGGCCAGCGCCAGCAACCGTGCTTCGGACCACTTCGGGCCTATGAACGAAAGTCCCACCGGCAGCCCGTGGACCTCTCCCATGGGGACGGTGATGTAGGGATAACCCGCCACGGCGGGCAGAGTGCTGTCGCCCGGCCCAAAGCCCGCATCCCCGTTGACGAGGTCGATCACCGAGGCGGGATTTTGCGTCGGGGAGATCAGCGCCACGATGCGATGCTCCCTCAACAGCCGGTCGATGCCCTCAGGTCCGGCGAGTCGCAGATTGGTGGCGCGCGCCTTCATATAGGCCGGATCCTCGAGGCCTTTCGTGCGCTCCGCTTGCAGGAAAAAGCCCTGCCCGAACCAGGTCATCTCCCGAGGATGCGTGTCATCGAATGCGATGAGCCCGGCGAGCGTCCGGCTCGTCACCGCCGGCGGCGATCCGGCGAGGTAAGCGTTGAGATCGGCCTTGAGATCCGTGAGCAGCACCCGATTCTCGTTCTTCCCGAGCGGCCTCATGTCGTAGTCGTCCACGTCGATGAGTGTGGCGCCGCGGGTTTTGAGCACGGCCAGCGCTCGCTTGAACACCGCGAGCGTCTGCGGCGTGAAGCCCTTCAATAGAAATCGCGCGACTCCGAGACGAGCTCCCCGCAGGCTCCGGGCATCGAGGGCGGTCGTGTAGTTCATCCGATGAGCGTTGGCATCGGCCGTGGCCGGATCCGCCGGATCGCTCCCCGCCATCGCGGTGAGCAGCAGGGCCGCGCCGCGCACCGTTCGCGCGATCGGGCCCGAGGTGTCCTGGGTGTGGCTGATGGGCACGATGCCGGCCCGCGAGACAAGGCCAACCGTGGGCTTGAGGCCCACCAGCCCGTTCATCGAGGCCGGGCAGCCGATCGAGCCGTCCGTCTCCGTGCCGATCGCAGCTGCCGCGAGGCCTGCCGCCACTGCGGCGGCGGAGCCGGAACTCGATCCGCAAGCCGTGCGATCGAGCATGTAGGGATTGCGGGTGAGTCCGCCGACCGCGCTCCAGCCGCTGGTCGAATGCTCGGAGCGGATGTTCGCCCATTCCGACAGGTTGGCTCTTCCCAGGATCACGACACCCGCGCGCTTCAGGTTCCGGATGACCGTCGAGCTGCGCGGACGGATATTTTTGAGGAGCGCCAGCGATCCGGCCGTCGTCGGTAGGCCCGCAATGCCGATGTTGTCCTTGACCAGAATCGGAAGCCCATCGAGAGGGCCGCGCGCCCGGCCCGCGCCGCGGCGCGCATCCGCGGCGCGCGCCTCGGCCATGGCGTCGGGATTCAAGCCGATGACTGCATGGATTTCGGCATTCAGTCGCGCGATCCGGGTCCGGTAGTCGGCAACCAGCGCCTGCGAGGTGATCCGATGCGCCGCCAGATCGGCGGATTCCGCCGGCGCCGACCTGCAGGTGAGGGGGTAGCCCGCCGCCGCGGCAATCGACGTCAGGCCGCAGAGCGCGGCCGCGCCGATGTACGCGCTCACGGGTCCACCCCTACGAAGCGGCATGCGGCCCCATGATCTTGGCCAACATGTCCGCCTTTCCGGGTATAGCCACGAGCTGCGGGTATTTCGGACCGCCATGGTAGTTCACCTGATACGTATGGTACCAACCGTCCTGCCGGACGAGAAATGTCGTGGGTCCGTTGGAATGCTCCGCCTGAGTGGTCACATACCTCAGCACCTTGTCGGTGTACGTCTGGCCGTCGACGGCGGCGATCTTCATCCCCGGGGCCATGTCGGCGTCCCATGCCGGAGAGCCTTCGCGCACGTCCGTTACGATACCGCCTTTGCCGATCTCGAGGCCATAGCTGTACCACTGATCGTTGGTGTGGCGCAGCATCTCCGAAGCCTTGGTGAACGCATTGGGCTTGCTCGTGTAGATGAGCCGCCAACCGGAGCGCGCCAGCTCGGCGGTCGGCGGCATCCGGGCGACTTCGTAGACGCGTTTCTCGAAGAAGGCGTGCCAGTCGTACGGCACCACCTCGTTGAGCAACCGCTCGATGTCGGCGCGGGTGTAGGTTTTGGTGATCGGTCCGGTGAGCGCCGGCGCGCTGTAAAGATGCAGGAAGGTGTCGAGCGACTTTTTTCCCTCAGTCTTTTCGCGGATGAGGGTATCGACATCGAGCCATAGCAGCTCTCCTTCCGCGTAGAAGTCCCCGGCGGTGCGGCGGATGCTGGGATAGGAGCCCTCGGCCTCATAGAGATAGGGCGCGGCGGTGGTGGTGTCGATCAGCGGCTCGGTGTTCCGGCCGGGCTCACTCGCCATGCGCGCATAGAGCGTCGCCAGGTATTCCGGGTAGTCGCTGGGTTTCCTGATCCCCGCGCGGAAGGAGAGAAGATCCCCCAGGTATTGATTCATGCCCTCGTAGATCCAGAGGAGATCCGTCTGCTCCGGGATCTGGAAGTTGAGCGGGGTGAGATCCTGGGGCCGGCGGTACTTGCCGTTCCAGGAGTGCGAGAACTCGTGCGTCAGCAGATCACCGCCCGCGAGCTGCTCCTTGGGATTTGTCATGAAGTCATCGGGCGCGCGATTGTCGCTCGATTGATGGTGCTCGATGCCCTGGAAGGGGATCGCATCCGACAGCGTAAGGAGAGAATGATAGTCGTTCCAGTGCCGTGACCCGTAGAGCGCGAATGCCTCCGGCGCCACGCGCTTGTACTTTGCGATCAGCGATTCCTTGATGTCGAGGTCCTGCGGCTTGTCGGCGAAGATGTCGAGCATCTGGTAGGCGCTGCCCTGGCGCCAGAGCTCGATGTGCTTGTAATAGCGGCCGCAGTCGAGCGGGGAATCGACCAGCATGTTGAGCGGCACTTCCGCGAAGTCCACCCGCTGTCCCGACTGCTGCGGACCGGGCAGCGCCGTGCCATAGCCCCAGCCGTCCGGCAGAATGATGCTCGGCTTGAAGTAGACGTGATGAGAGTTGGTATCGTTCTGGTAGAAGAGCACCCGGTTCCAGTTGAGGATCGCGAGATTGGGCGTTGACATCTCATCGCCGCGCGAATTGACCAGCACCGTGAACTGCACATCGAGCGCGTGCACTCCGCGCGGCACGTCGACGTGGAACGCGTACATGTCCACCCGATCCCGCCGCCACTCGAGCGGCCGGCCTTTCGCCGACACCTTGATCTGCGACACATTAGCCAGCGGGCCGGTGGGGCCGTGCTCGCCCGGTACCCACTTCGGATAGACGAACGTGAACGGACCCGGTTTTACCGGAATGCGCATCGTGGAGGTCATGAGCCCGCGGCCGACCTCGCGCGCATCCAGCACGAGCGTCTCCGGATTGCTTTGCGTCGCATAGGATCGTGCGTTGGCGTTGGGCTCGGCGGCCGCTGCCGCCGGGGCAGCACACAGGCAGGCGAGCAGGAGAGTGGAAAAAGGCGGAAGACGGTTCACGGCTGCACCTCAGTCAAACGTTGTTCGCGCGGTGGCATAGGCAGAGCGGGCGCGCGCCGTGGGCCCCGAAGGGGGCCCATGGC
>JBAUOO010000127.1:0-5092 GCA_049579785.1 Steroidobacteraceae bacterium | reverse complement strand
CGCTGCAGGGGACCGCCCTGCAGCAGCGCCTCGGTCATGCGCGCGACGATGTAGGGTTGTGAGATCGTCTGGCCAAAACCGATCGGCAGCGCCGTGTCCTCGTACGCACGGCTGCCGAGCGCCTCGTCGACGAAGATATGACGCGGCACGTTGCGGATGCGGTCGAGCACCGCGAGGCTCGTGATGCCCTGCTCGCGCAGGCGCTGGACGAGCCGGTCGCGCGTGCGGGCGGAAGTCATGCCGATGCCGGAGAAACGCAGATCAGGCATCGAGACCTTCCAGCCAGTGTTGCAGCGCGGGCAGCGCGGAATGGCGTGTCAGATCGATCTGCAACGGCGTCACCGACACGAATCCCTGAGCGATGGCTTCGAAGTCCGTGCCGGGTCCCGCGTCCTGCTGCGGCCCCGCGGGGCCCACCCAGTACACCGGCCGCCCGCGCGGATCGTGCGCGGGCAGGATGGGCTCGGAGCGGTGCCGAAATCCGAGCCGTGTACTGCGGAAACCCCGCAGCGCCGCAAAAGGGACGTTGGGCACGTTGACATTGAGGATGAGCGTCGGCTCGAGCGGGCTGCGCACGAGCTGGCCCACCAGCTGGCGGGCAACCTCTGCTGCCGTCTCGAAATGCGTCTCGGCATCGGGCACCGTGCCCAAGGAGATCGCCAGGGTGGGAAGTCCGAGGAATCGACCTTCGATCGCGGCCGCCACGGTCCCGGAGTAAAGCACGTCATCGCCCAGATTCGCGCCATCGTTGATGCCCGAAACCACCATGTCGTGCTCGTAATCGAACAGTCCCGAGATGGCCAGGTGCACGCAGTCAGTAGGCGTCCCCTGTACGTAATAGACACCGGGCTCGGCCTCGAATACCCGCAGCGGCACATCGAGCGTGAGGGAGTTGCTCGCGCCGCTGCGGTTGCGGTCCGGCGCCACGATGGTGATCTCGGCGATGCCGGCGAGGGCCTCCTTGAGGAGGTGGATGCCGCGGGAGCGGTAGCCGTCATCGTTGCTGACGAGAATCTTCACGGTTCTGATTATGGTATTGGGAAGAGCCCCGGGAAACGCCCGTCACTATACTGAAGCAAATTCCACGGAGGTAGATTGACGTCCTCGCCGCGGCACGGCCGCCATTGCAGCACCTTGCCGGCCTTGTGGGCCGGCGTGGCGGGCCTGAAAGTCGAGGTTTGCGCGCCGGAGGTCAGGTGAGTCCCAGAACCCGGAAAGAGCATGCCGATGACGCCGCCGCCCCTGCGGATGCGGATCTCGGAGAGGCACGCTCGGACGACGTGCGGTTATTCCGCGAAGCCGTTCGGGACGTCAAGCCGCTCGGGCGCTCCGCTCAAGGGACGGAATACCCGCAAAAGCGCACGCGGCGTCCGCGTGCGGCGGCGCGCTTCGCCCATGCCGACCGGCTCGCCGTGCTCGAGGAGAGTCTGTCCAGTGAGATCGTCGACCCCGCGCGGGTCAGTGGCGAGGAGCTCGTCTTCCACCGTGCGGGAATTCAACCCGCGGTGCTTCGCAAGCTGCGCCGCGGCGACTACCGCGTTCAGGGGGAGATCGATCTGCATGGCCTGAACCTGAGCGAAGCGAAGCAGGCACTGCGCGAGTTCCTGGCGTTGGCGCTGATGCGCCAGTGGCGGTGCGTGCGCATCGTCCACGGCAAAGGGCTTCGCTCCGGGCACCGCGGGCCGGTGCTCAAGGCAATGGTCGGGGCGATGCTGCGCAAGCTCGGTCCGGTGCTGGCGTACGTCTCGGCGCGGCCGGTCGATGGCGGGACCGGCGCGCTCTACGTGTTGCTCGCATCGTAGCCGCCCGCGAGCACGAAGAGCTCGCGCAACACCGCCGTGGCATACGCGCCGCGGCTCAATCGGAACTCGAGAATGATGCAGTCGGAAGCGTCCGGGTCGCGCCGCCAGCGCAGCTCCCGGACCGCCAGACGCAGGCTCCGCCGCTCCTGCTCCATGCCGGCCGCCGTGATGAGCTCGCAGGCGGCGGGGAAGCCTGCCGCGATGCGCCGCTCGAGCTCCAACACCCGACCCCCGCTCGGCGGCGAGCAGCACGTGCTGGCCGGCCCCGGCAGGCGCGAAGCCGAGCTGCTCCTCGACGAGGAAATCCTCCGGCCGCGTGCGCAGCTGACCGGCACTGAGTGGCTCGCCGTGGACACGCGGCGGCTCGAGCGCCGCCTCAAGCGACATCGATCAGGAGCACCACGGCGTGCGCGGCGATGCCTTCGGCCCGTCCGAGAAAGCCGAGCTTCTCGGTGGTCGTCGCTTTCACGTTGACTTGCTCGACCGTCACCTCCAGGAGCTCCGCCAGCTGGCGCCGGATGTCATCGCGCACCGGCGAGAGCTTCGGCCGCTCGGCGAGCACCGTTACATCGGCGTTGCCGACCCGAAGCCTGCGGGCGCGCAGCATGTCCATGACGGCCCGTACGAAGCGCCTGCTGTCAGCGCCTTTCCAGCGTGGATCGGTGTCCTTGAAATGTTGACCGATGTCGCCGAGCCCGGCCGCCCCGAGGAGCGCATCGGTGAGCGCATGCAACACTACATCGCCGTCCGAGTGAGCCAGGACCCCGTGGGTATGTGCCACACGCACGCCGCCCAGCATGACGAAATCACCGGGAGCGAACGCATGCACGTCGATGCCGGAGCCTATTCTCATCGGCGGGTTTCCTTCAGCAGCGCGGCCGCGATCGCCAGATCGGCGCCGCTCGTGATCTTGAGATTCGCGGCAATGCCCTCGATGAGCCGGGGTACATCGCCCAACCACTCGATCGCCTGCGCCTCATCGGTTGGAATGCGGCCTGCAGCATGCGCGCGGTCGAGCGCCTCGCAGAGCCGCCCGTAGCGGAACATCTGCGGTGTCAGCGCCCGCCACAGGCCGGTGCGGTCGATGGTCTGCCGTACTTCCCCGCCGCTATCGGCGCGCTTCAGGGTATCGGCGGCCGGGGTGGCCAGGAGGCCCCCGATCGGATGCGCCGCGAGCTCGCAGAGCAGACGATCGAGATCCTCTCGCGGCAGGCAAGGCCGTGCCGCGTCATGGACCAGCACCCAGTCGTCGCGGTCCGCGCGCGCCGCGAGCGCCGCGAGGCCATTGCGGACCGAGTGGCTTCGCTCCTGGCCACCCGGGGCCACGAGCACGGTGGCGGGAGCGATGGAGCTCCAGTAGCAGTCCTCCTCGGCGAGCGCCACCACGGCACCGGCGCAGCGCGGATCCGCGAGGAAAGGGGCCAAAGCCCACTCCATGACCGTGCGGCCGCAGAGCGGGGCGTATTGCTTCGGGCGGTCGGCACCGAAGCGGCGGCCCACCCCGGCGGCGGGCATGACCAGCCAGTACCTGCCCGCGGTCATTTGGTGATGCGCTCTTTCTTTGACGCTGTGGCGGCCGCGGCCGGAGCCGGTTCGACCACCTGATAGAAGGTCTCGTCGGGGCCGATCATGCCGAGCTCGCTGCGGGCGAGCTCATCGATTGCCGCGGTGCCGGACTTCAGGTCCTGCACCTCGGCGGCGAGGCGGCTGTTGCGCTCGATCAGACTCGCGTTCAGCTTCTGCTGCGCGGCGACCGCGTGCTGCAGACGCTCGACACCGCGCAGACCGTCGTCGGAGATCCAGATCCGGCACTGAAGGAGCATCAGGACGACCGCCAGGGCGGCCGCGAGTATTTTCATGCGTATCCGTCGATGGGCACCGCACCGTACTCGCCGGCAAAAAGCGTGGTTGTTACCGGCTCAATCACCTGCCGCACATCATATCTTAACAGGGAAGGCATCACGGCCGGCGTACCGGACCTTGCCGAGCTCGGCCTCGATGCGCAGCAGCTGGTTGTACTTCGCGACGCGGTCGGAGCGGGACAGCGAGCCGGTCTTGATCTGCGTGGCGGCGGTGGCGACCGCGAGATCGGCGATGGTGCTGTCCTCGGTCTCCCCTGAGCGGTGGGAGATCACGGCGGCGTAATTCGAGTCGTCCGCGAGATCGATGGCGGCCAGCGTCTCGGTGAGGGTGCCGATCTGATTGGGCTTGATCAGAATGGCATTGGCGATGTGCTTCTCGATGCCTTCCTTCAGGATCCTGGTGTTGGTCACGAAGATGTCATCGCCGACCAGCTGGTGCTTATCCCCGAGCGCCCGGGTGTGTTGCGCCCATCCGTCCCAGTCGCCCTCGGCCATGCCGTCCTCGAGGCTGACGATCGGGTAACGGCCGGCGAGGTCCGCGAGATACCGTGTGAACTCGGCACTCGAGAAGCGGCGCTTTTCGGCCTTGAGCTCGTAGCTGCCGTCGCGGAAGAACTCGGAGCTCGCGGCATCGAGGCCGAGGCAGATGTCGCGGCCGGCCTTGTAGCCGGCTTGCTCGATCGCTTGCAGGATGATGCCGAGCGCCTCCTCGTTCGAGCCGAGGCTGGGCGCAAAGCCACCCTCGTCGCCGACCGCGGTGGAGAATCCTCGCTCGGCGAGGATCTTCTTCAGGTGATGAAAGACTTCCGCACCGTAGCGCAGCGCCTCGCGGAAAGTGGGCGCCCCGACCGGCAGGATCATGAACTCCTGGATGTCGAGGCTGTTGTTGGCATGCGCGCCGCCGTTGATGATGTTCATCTGCGGCACCGGCATCACCGGCTCGCGCCCGGCGGTGAGGCCATGAGCGAGATAGCGGTACAGCGGCAGCCCGGCCTCGCGCGCCGCGGCATGAGCGGCCGCGAGCGAGATCGCGAGAATCGCATTGGCGCCGAGGCGCTCCTTGTTCTCGGTGCCGTCGAGCTCGATCATCCTTCGATCGATGCCCGCCTGATCGCGCGCATCCTCGCCCAGCACGGCAGCTTTCAAGACCGTGTTGACGTGCTCCACGGCCTTGAGCACGCCTTTGCCGAGATAGCGCCTCTTGTCGCCGTCGCGCAGCTCCACCGCCTCGCGCGTACCGGTGGAGGCACCCGAGGGCACGGCGGCCCGGCCCATGACGCCGGAGTCGAGGATGACATCGGCTTCGACAGTGGGATTGCCGCGCGAATCCAGGATCTCGCGGCCGCGGACGTCGGCGATTCGGGTCATGGCGGTGTGCTCCCTATGCGCTTCGCGCAGGTCTTGACGGGGTTCGCGCGCGAACCCCGG